>DRFG01000199.1 GCA_011050655.1 Roseobacter sp. | reverse complement strand
GCGCAGGTAAACCATCGAGTCCTGAAAGTTTTGCGGGATCAGGTCATTCCACCAGTTTATGTAACCCGGGTGCCATTTTTCCAGCGCCTTCAGCACCTTTTTGTCCTGGCTCAGATTTACGTTATTCGGGATCTGGGTGTCGTAGCTTACGTTGATTAAGTCGAGCATATTATTCTCCTATCGAAGGGACGGGGCAGCGCCCCACAGCTGTGTTCACACACGTTCCATGTTGTAGTCGCCGCGCACGCCGGTACCGTAGCGTTGCAGCGCGCCGTCTTTTCCAACCGCATTCGGGCGCTGGAAAATCCAGTTCTGCCACGCGGTCAACCGACCAAAAATGCGGGTTTCCATCGTTTCGGGGCCAGCAAAGCGCAGGTTCGCTTCCATCCCCGTCATTGCATCGGGGCTAAAGCTGGCACGCTCTTCCATGAACAGGCGTACTTCGTCTTCCCAATCAATGTCATCATATACATAGGTAACAAGACCCGCCTCGTCCGCCTTGTCGGCCTCAAGGGGTTGACCTTTCAAACCTTCCAGTGTGCCGATATCTTCGGGCGTACCAAGAAAGCGCGTTTCAAGTCGGGTCAAATCATTGCCCATCTTATACGTGCCAAAGTTACCAGCGGTCAGCGTGACAGTCGCAAGGGGCCGGTTATTGCCCTCGAACTCTTCCAGCATCATATAGCTGCGATCAACCGACCACAGCAGCTCTGCCAAAGGCCCCGCAAAGCACGAGCCATGTTCGACGATTGCCACAAGACTGCGCGAAGTCATGTCAATCCGCTTCAGTACACGTTTCCAGTATTGCAGGATCTCGTTGGCAAGCCAGTGATCCTTGTTCGCCAGCAAGAGCGCCTCGTGGGCTACGACCCGTTCGGGGTCGCCTTGCGTCTGGAACTCGATCAGGCCGAGTTCCTTTTCATTATTGCGCAGATGAAGGATTGCGTCGTCCAGCTCTCGGGCACAGCGCAATACCCATGCGCCTGCACCTTCAGCGGTCACTGCGTCCATGTCCGCCGGCGCACCCTCCTCCGGCCCCTTAATCACGATTGTCGCCCGTTTTTCAGCGCGGTTCAGCGTCACTTCTACGGTCGAGTAGGTAATCGCATCCTCAGCAAAATAGCGGGAAATCGGCGTCAATTTGATACCGTTCGAAACATCCGCCTTGTCCGAGCGGGCGGCCATCTCGCGCGCCCGTGCGACCACGGCGTCGTCGAACTTCGAATTCGCGACAACTTCGTCCACCAATCGCCAATCTTTCGCGCGTTTGCCCTTCACGCCTTCTTCTATCGAGCAGAATACATCAGCCCGATCCCGGCGCACCTTGCGTTTATCCGTCACGCGTGTCAGCCCACCAGTTCCGGGAAGAACAGCCAGCAGCGGCACTTCGGGCAAGGACACAGACGAGGTGCTGTCATCGGTCAACATGATGTAGTTGCATGCCAGCGCCAGCTCGTACCCGCCGCCTGCACATGCCCCTTTAACAGCGCAGATATAATTCTGTCCGCTATCAGCCAACGCCGCCTCGTATGTGTTGCGGGTTTCATTAGTGAACTTGCAAAAGTTGACCTTGTGACTGTGCGCAGCCCCGCCAAGCATGCGAATGTTTGCACCGGCGCAAAACACCTTGTCCTTGGCGGACTGCAGCACAACCACTTTTACCTCGGGGTGTTCAAAACGCATCCGCTGCACGACATCGGCAAGCTCGATGTCCACGCCCAAGTCGTAAGAATTCAGCTTCAGCTCATAGCCTTCGAACAACCCCGCGGTTTCATCGACATCCATATAAAGATTAGCTACCGCCCCCTCATATTCAACCTTCCAGTGCCGGTATGCTGACGGGTCCGTTTGAAAGTTTATGATCTTGGTCATGGGCAATCTCCTTGATCAGGCTCGCGCCTTGAAAACGGGGCCAAATTGGCCTTTGCGAATATCAATCACATCAATGGCATGATAATGCCAATTCATTTTACCATTCCGATCTGATTTGCCCGCAAATTGTGCATTATAATACGTTAAATCAGACTGTCTCTTGTTGCCATTACCCTTGCCCGCATATCTGTTACTGACAGGCCCAAGATCGGTTGATCCTTGGGACAATTTACCAAGTGCTGCTCTACCATGTCACATAGCCGGGCAACGGCGCGGTACTTTTGCATCCGCAACTTCAATCGCGCATTGGCCAACTGGATCAAAGCTTGGGTCATCTCCCTCTCTACCGATCCATCCGGGGTACGCAGCCAAACGGCCTCGACGACCTCATGGCATTCCCAAAAATACCCCGCGTCGAAATATACGAGCCCCGCCTGCCAAGCCTGAGTTTGTCCTAGTGCCGACAAAGCTACATCACTTGAAACACTTGCTTTAATCGTATCAAACCAGTCCTCGGGATGGCGCGCATTACGCCCCGGCACATAAGAATACGGGGGAAGCGAGATCGTACCCATCAGGCAATCTTTACGATTTCCCGTTCCATTCTGTCCAAACGTGCGCAAAATTCGCGGATTGCATCCAAGGTAGCATGAGATTGATCCCGATGCGGTGCGTGGCCACAGTTATCCAGTATCGCGGTTTCGATGGGCGAATAAATCCGGCTTTCGATCTCTTGGATTTGCGCCAGTGTGCCATAGGGATCTTCGCGCCCTTGAATCGCCAACACGGGGATGCGCAGGTGGTCGATGGCGTCAGCCACGTTCCATGACTTGAACGCCGGATCGGTCCATGCACCATACCATCCTTGAAAGGCGACATCGACATCGGCATGATGCTTCGAAAGCTTTTGCTTTAGATCGCCGTTGTTATACGCGTCACCTGCCGCTTTGATAGCGGCAATCCCCATAGGTTCGGTAAAGAAATGCGGGGCCATGAGTATAAGCGCCCGGATCCGCATATCAGACACCGACCCCGCGTAAATCGTAGCGATCGTCGCACCGTCGGAATGCCCCAACAGGACAGCTTGCTCAATCCCCGCAGTATCCAGCACCTCTTTCAAAACCCCGGTCGCTTCACGTGTCATATAATCCAACGGGCGCGGCAGTTCGACGCGATCAGACGCGCCATAACCGGCGCGCGAATAGACCAGCACGCCAAAACCGGTGGCATCGACCAATTGTTGCGGAAAATCGCGCCACTGCGCCACGCTCCCCAACCCTTCGTGCAACAATACAAGCGTCGGAGCCGCCGACGGTTCGGGACCCCAGGCCGCATATTCCAACGATTTTCCCCCGGCATTCAGACGCAAGCCTGTTTGATCAGACCAGATGATGCTCATCATTTTTCCTCTCGTAATTTGAACCGCTGAATTTTTCCCGTCGCGGTTTTAGGCAGCTCATCGACGGGTACAATCCAACGAGGATACTTCCACTTTCCAATCTTATTTTTGACATGCTCTTTCAGCTCAGCAAGGAAGGCTTCGTCGGCAATGCCTTCTTTCAAGACGATATAGGCTTTAGGTTTTTCCAGCCCTTCATCATCCTCGGCGGCAACAACTGCCGCTTCCAAAACACGGGGATGACTGACAAGTGCGCCCTCCACCTCAAACGGTGATAACCAGATGCCCGACACTTTGAACATGTCGTCGGTGCGTCCACAATATATCAGGCGACCGTCGTCGCGCATCTCGTACTTGTCACCAGTACGGGTCCAGATACCTTCGAAGGTCGTCCGCGATTTTTCTCTTTGGTTCCAATAGCAACTGGCCGACGAAGCACCGTTCACCAATAATTCGCCGACCTCACCGGGGCCAACTTCTTCGCCAAACTCGTTTACAAGGCGCAGTGCGTAGCCCGGAACGGCGATCCCCGACGTGCCATACACAAGGTCATCTTTGCGGTTGCTCAGAAAGATATGCAGCATCTCTGTAGAGCCGACACCGTCCAGAATACAGCAGCCTGTGTGTCTTTCCCATCTTGTCCCGACCTCTTCGGGCAAGGCTTCACCGGCTGAAATACAGGTACGCAGCGGCGCATCAAGAGGGCCGCTTTTGTCCATATGCGCGACCATCGCGGCGTAAAGCGTAGGGACGCCACAGAAAATGGTCGGCCTTTCCGCTGTCAACGTCTTGACCATTTCGTCAGGCGTCGGACGTCCGCCAAACAGTAATGTTGTTGCCCCTACCGAAAGAGGAAAGGTCATGGCGTTGCCCAAACCGTATGCAAAAAAGAATTTAGCCGCCGAAAAAACAACGTCATCTTCTTCGATTTCAAGCACCTGTTTTCCGTAAGTGTCAGATGTTGCACGTAAAGCTGAATGTACATGCGCCACGCCTTTTGGCTGACCAGTCGAACCGGAAGAATATAGCCAGAACGCAACCTCGTCCGGCGACACCGGCAAAGTATCTTTTGCTAAGGCACCATCGATGAAATCGTTATAATCGGTTGTACCGTCCGTCGCGCCACCGATAACCACGATGTGCCGCAAATAAGGGTTACCCTCGACCGCGCCTTTGACGACATCCCAAAGCGGAGCGGAAACAAAAAGGATAGTCACGCGCGCATCGCGCAGGATCGCGTCATACACCGAAGTCGCGAGTAATGTGTTCAGCGGAATCGGAACCACACCACATTTTAAGGCACCCCAAAATATCTGTGGGAATTCAATTTGATCCAGCACCAGCATCGCAGCGCGCTCTTCTGCGCGGATCTCAGCCTTGGCAAATGCTCCTGCAACCTGCGCCGCCCCTTGTGCCAAGCCGTCGTAGGTCAGCACACGACCCGATCCAATCTCGCGGTATGCCGTTTTGGCTCCACGCCCCTCTTCGGGATGCCGATCTACAAAATAAGTAGCTGCATTTGCGGTGGCGGTGATCATCGTAGTCCTCCCAAACTCGGATGCTTTATTGTGCGCCGCAAAGCGAAAGTCGCAAGGCGATCAACCATATTCGGCATTTTACTGCATCAAACGGCGTAAATACATGCATGGTCATCGCAATCGCATACATATGTAACCAAGCTTACACGGTGTAATTAAACAGATGTCATCGCCCACGACCAAAAACCCTAGCTTCGACAAACAGATTAGCCGTTTTGACCGCAAACGACTATCAAGGTTAGCTAGGCAGCAAGAACAGAGTGATTGCGGGGAACATCACCAGAATGATTACGCGTACAATGTCCGATCCTACGAAATACATCACCGCTTTGTAGGTTTCTGTCATCGGCGTTTCACGATCCATTGAGTTGATGATGAACAGGTTCATTCCCACCGGCGGAGTGATCAACCCGACCTCGACTACGATCAATACGAGGATGCCGAACCAGATCGCCAAATGCTCTGTGCTCATCCCGAAATCCATTGCCGAAATCACTGGAAAGAAGATTGGGACGGTCAACAGGATCATCGACAAGCTGTCCATCAGGCACCCGAAGATCAGATAGAACACCAAGATGATGGTCAAAACGAACCACGGGCTAAACCCCTGCCCCACGACCCAATCGGCCATGAACTGCGGTACGCCAGACAAGGCCAGGAAACCGTTGTAGAACCCCGCCCCCAGCACGATGAAGAAAATCATGCCTGTGGTCTTGGCTGTGCCAAGCAGACTTTCCCGCAGCAACGCCCAGTTCAAGCTTCCCGACAGCAATGCAGCCAACCCGGTACCTGCCGCCCCGATTGCAGAGCCTTCCGTTGGAGTGAACCATCCCAGATAGATCCCACCCACGACGACGAAAAAGATCACCAGAACCGGCCAAGTATCAGCCAATGCGCGAAAGCGGTCCCGCATAGGAACGGCCGGGCGCGTGCCTGCTGACTTGGGATTCAAACGTACATAGATCGAAATGGTGATGATATAGCCAAGTGCCGCAAGCACGCCGGGCAGGAACGCTGCAAGAAATAGCTTGGCGATATTTTGTTCAGTCAATATCGCGTAAATGACCAGAATCACCGAGGGTGGGATCAAAATACCCAAGGTTCCACCAGCCGCCAACGTCGCCGTTGAAAACCCGCCTGAGTAGCCATAGCGGCGTAATTCTGGCAGCGCTACTTTTGACATGGTCGCCGCCGTTGCCAGCGAACTGCCGCAGATAGCGCCAAAACCTGCGCAGGCCCCAACTGCTGCCATCGCGACACCACCGCGCCGATGACCAAGAAAACTTTCGGCCGCTTTGAATAGCGCCGATGACATACCTGACAATGTAGCAAACTGGCCCATCAGCAGAAACATAGGGATGATGCTAAGAGAGTAGCTGGAAAATGTCGTGTATGTTTCGGATTTCAGCTTGGCTAAAAGCGGCGTGGGGTTTCCTCCCATCGCCAGAAACCAGCCTCCGAAACCACATAACAACATTGCAAGCCCGATCGGAGCGCGCAAAAAGATCATCAAAAGCAGCACAGGAAACGACCAAAAGCCTAGTTCTAGATTGGTCACGTCAATGCGCCCCTTGTTCTCTGGGTAGAATGGATTCGTCACGCACCGCTTCAACGATCCGAATTGCAGCGCAATAAACCGCGACGATACATGCAACAATACCGGATACAAAGCTGGCGGCGTATGCCCACCAGACCGGAAATTGTAGAAACAGCGTCGTCTCACCGTTTCCGATATAGCGTTGCATACCCTCGTAAAGTCGCCAGATGATCAAAAGGGTGACCGCAGTCAAAATGACCTCCCAGAAGGCGATGATCCAACGATTGGTTCGACGGGATAAAAATGCGGTAAATACGTCCACACTGGCGTGCGATCCATAGAACTGGCAGATCGGCAAGAAAGAAAAAATCGCAAAGGCAACCCCAGCTTCAAGCAGTTCATAATTACCATTAATCTCGCCTATGCCTAGATCAAGCACAGCCTGTGATAGCGTATTGAGCGCACCTTGGAAAAAGTCGCCATGCAGCATGCCGTTGATGAACCGACCGATAATCGAGGCCGTCGTCATCAAGACCAAAGTCAACAGAACGAGCCCCCCGATCAATGCGGTAAATACGGCAAGGAACTGGGTCAGCCGATACATGCAGTGTCTCTTTATATTTGGAGATCGTTGGAATGAAATGGTCTGCGGCACAGCACTTTGCGCCGCAGACCTCGGATCAAGATCCGTCGCTTACTTACTGTAAGCGTCCATCAAGGAACGGGCTTCGTCGATCAGTGCCTGACCGTCAATTCCCTTGTCATTCATTTCGGCTACCCAGCTGTCATAAATCGGCTGGGATGCATCGCGCCAAACCTGCGTCTCTTCTTCGTTCAGGGTTACGATATTGTTGCCCATATCGACAGCGGCCTGACGTGCAGGCCCATCAGCATCAGACTGAGTGCCCCCGGCAAAGATTGAAAACTCAAGACCCGAATTGTCGTCGATCACCTTTTTCAGATCATCAGGCAGGCTTTCATACTTGTCCTTGTTCATGGCCAGCACGAATGTGAGGTCATAAAGCGCGGCACCCGTAAATTCGGTGTGATTTTTCACCAGCTCGGGGACCTTAAGCGCCGATGTAACCTCCCAAGGTATGGTTGTACCGTCGATGACACCTTTGGACAGCCCTTCTGGGATCGCAGGTACAGGCATCCCCACGGGTGTAGCGCCCGTAATTTCCAACAGTTCATTCACAAGCCGCGATCCGCCTCGGATCTTCAAACCTTGCATGTCGTCCGGCGACCGAACTTCTTTGTTGGTGTGCAGCATTCCCGGCCCGTGAACCCATGTGCCCAAGATATGAACATCTTTGAATTCTGTATCTTTCATGTGCTTCTCGAACATCTGCCAATAAGCAGAACTGGCAGCCCGGGCATCCTTCACCATAAAGGGCAATTCAAATACTTCGGTAGAAGGGTAGCGTCCCGGCGTATATCCAACCACAGTCCAGACAATATCAGCAACGCCGTCAATTGCTTGGTCCATCAGCTCTGGTGGCTTACCACCAAGTTGCATCGAAGGGTAACGCTCGATTTTGATCCGGCCTTTGCTGTCGGCTTCCACCTTATCTGCCCAAACGTCCAAAATTAGTTTGGGTACATTGGCTTGCGGCGGCAGAAATTGGTGCATGCGCAGGGTTACTTCTTGGGCAAATGCGCCTGTTGTACTCAGACCTATTGCCAGCGCCGCGCCCGCAATACCCATAAAGGCTCTTTTTATCATCATCATACTCTCCCTTGATTTTTTATAGACCGTATTCTGCAGTGGTGTCGACTATAAGCCATTGTTCACTTTGACGTCAGCGCACACGCATCATCAATCAAAGTTTGGCAGCCAAATCTATTATTCTCAATACGCTCACCACATCCACAGTTTCTTGCTCGATTGGTTCAAGCGATCCGTCAGACAGGCACGGTTCATAAAAACCACGAACGCCTTGCACGGAACTTTCATTGGTCTTCCTTACCCTTAGACAAAGGCCCTTGAATTAGATCAAGTTACGCTCGTGTCCGTTGCGATAGACGGTTAGGTGATATAGCAATCTTTGTCATTATATTTCGCATTAAAGCCTAGCAGGTTCCATCTTGCCAGCCGTATGCCTTACCGTTCCCCCTCGTCGATACTGCTGATTTCACGAAGTATTTTCGGCGTTTTTTGTAACCGTCAAACTCAAAAATATCTGCCGGCATTATAATGCTCAAAAATGGGACGCTCCTCCCTCAGGTGGTACATCCAGAGCAAATAAATCTGCAAATAACATAGGGTGTGATGGTGGCGTTACCTGGATTTGAACCAGGGACCTAACGATTATGAGTCGTTCGCTCTAACCAACTGAGCTATAACGCCATCGGCGCGTGGAGTATGACAGGCCTTGGTCCCCGTCAAGGGCCAAAGCCAATCTAATTTACAATTACCCGCCGCGCACGGTGTCAATCATCAACTGGACATTGTCGGGATTTGCGTCCGGCGTGATACCATGACCCAAGTTGAATATATGTGGACCCTTGGAAAAGGCCTTTACGATGGCGCGCGTGTTATCGACCAATGCCTGCCCCCCAGTGACCATATGCGTCGAAGCAAGGTTGCCCTGCACGCAACCGTCGATCTGCACGTTCTGCGCGGCCCACTCAGCCGACACGGAGTTATCCAGTGCCACGCAATCCACGCCGGTCTTTTTTGCAAAGCCAATATATTTATCCCCCGCTTCCCGCGGAAAACCGATGATCGGAATCCCCGGATGGCGTTTTTTCAGCTCTGTGGTAATCTCGCGAGCCGGGGCCAGCGCATATTTTTCGAACGCACCACCTGGCAGCGACCCCGCCCAGCTATCGAAAATCTTCATCACTTCCGCGCCCGCCTCTATCTGGGCTGACATATATTCGATCGTGGCTTTTGTGATCAGATCCAGCAGCTTTTCAAACAACTCATTGTTTTCGTTCCGCAACAGATGCGCTGGACCTTGATCTTTGGTGCCCTGCCCCGCGATCATATAGGTCGCAACGGTCCAGGGTGCCCCGGCAAAGCCGATCAACGTGGTTTGCGGCGGTAAGGCACCGACAAGGTTCCGTACGGTTTGATAGATCGGATTCAGCGTTTCATGGATATCATCCACCGGCTTGAGCTTGTCGAAATCGGCTTGCACTGTAACGGTCGAAAGGCGCGGACCTTCGCCAGTGACGAACCATAGATCTGCCCCCAGAGCCTGTGGAACCAGCAAGATGTCGGCGAACAATATCGCCGCATCGAAACCATAGCGCCTGATCGGCTGCAACGTTACCTCGGTGGCGAGGTCAGGATTATAGCATAGTGACAAAAAATCACCCGCCTGTGCGCGCGTTGCTTTGTATTCCGGCAGATAACGTCCGGCCTGACGCATCATCCAAATCGGAGGAGTAGACAGGGTCTCACCTGCCAATGCGCGCAGAATGGTTTTCGTTTCAGGGGTGTTCTGCAGCATGGTCTTCCTCATCAATGTGGCTTTTCTCTTAGGTCAAGATGTAAAGGCTGGATGTCAAGGCACTGCTGGCGCTTGTCAGATCAAATTCTCCACCCTAAAGAAGGGCCATGCAACTGAACCTGCCCACCCCCGAAAACCCCATGCGCATTGGTACCCGCGGCTCTCCACTCGCAATGGCCCAAGCGTACGAGACTCGCGCACGGCTTGCCGCCGCATTCGAAATCCCGCAAGCCGCATTCGAAATTGTGGTAATCAAGGTAACCGGGGATCTCATCCAAGACCGTCCGCTGAAAGAGATCGGCGGCAAGGGGCTGTTCACCCGCGAAATTGAAGAAGAATTATTGGCCGGCAAGATCGACATCGCCGTTCACTCCATGAAAGACATGCCGACCATTCAGCCCGGTGGTTTATTGCTCGACACATTTTTGCCGCGCGAAGATCCACGCGATGCCTTTGTCGCCTCGACCCTCTCGGCACTGGATCAACTCCAAGAGAATGCCGTCGTCGGGACCTCCAGCTTACGTCGCCGTGCGCAATTGCTGAACCGGCGCCCCGACCTAACCGTGGTTGAATTTCGCGGCAATGTCCAAACCCGCCTTAGAAAACTCGCCGATGGCGTGGCCGAATGCACCTTCCTCGCGATGGCAGGGCTGAACCGGCTCGGCATGGAGAATGTGCCAGCCACCCCTATCGAGGTCACAGATATGCTGCCGGCCGTGGCACAGGGGGCCATCGGCATCGAGCGTCGTGCAGGGGACGTCGACACCGAGGCCATGCTGGCTGCTATCCATCACGCTCCCACAGCCCAGCGTCTGACAGCCGAACGGGCATTTCTCCTCACCCTCGACGGCTCGTGCGAAACCCCCATCGCCGGCCTCGCGACCCTCAGCGGTGACACTCTACACTTACAGGGCGAAGTACTTCGCCCCGACGGCACCGAAGTGATAAGCGGGCACCGCACCGGGCCGATCATAGAGGGTGGCCAAATGGGCATTGACCTTGCCAGCGACCTGCTGGCGCAAGCGGGGCCACGCTTTTTCGACTGGCACGACTGACGCAACCGTCGCGCATCCTAACAAAGCATCGTCAAAATCATTAAGTTTGAAACTTTGTGACTAAGCGCCGCGTTTCTTTAGCATGATCATTAAGGTCACGCATTTGAAACTCAGGAGCCTACCATGACTTTTACTAAAAAGATGATGTCGGCGACCGCCGCATTGGCACTTACAGCCGGTGCCGCGTTCGCGGATGCACACTCCATGAACCACATGAACAATATGGTTGGTGGCGCAGAGATGTTCGCCGAAAAGAACATCATTGAAAACGCTGTAAACTCTGCGGACCACACAACACTCGTCGCGGCAGTCAAAGCAGCCGGGCTCGTCGAAACGCTATCTGGTCCCGGCCCATTTACCGTTTTCGCCCCAACAAACGAAGCGTTCGACCGGCTTGAACCCGGCGCGGTCGATATGCTGCTGAAGCCAGAAAACAAAGATCAGCTGACAAAAGTACTGACCTGTCACGTGGTCGACAAAGCAGTTATGGCCGAGGCTGTTCAAGACATGATTACCGACAACGGAGGCAGCACCGCCATACCCACGTTGGGAGGCTGTATTCTTACCGCGTCCTTTACCGATGAAGGTAAAATTCTCCTCACAGACGAAAATGACAACGGTGCGCTGGTTTCGATCGCGAACGTCCAGCAGTCGAATGGGCTTATTCACGTCATCGACGGTGTTATGCTTCCGCGCCAATAATCAAGCGCCCAAATGTAATACCTAGCCACAGGGCCCTTTGCTGAACCCAGCAGAGGGCCTATTTCTGTATCTTCCAAATGGATTACTATCCCGGGGGAGTCCGCAGGACGGGGGCTGGCCCCCTCCCCTTACGTGCTATCTCAGACCCACTTCGCCAACGGCGGCAAACTCATCAAAACGGCATCCGCGTCATGTCCCGTTTCCAGCCCGAACTTGGTTCCACGGTCATAGACCAGGTTATATTCGGCATAAAGACCCCGGTGGATAAGCTGCGCATCCTTATCTTCTTGCGCCCAATCCTGCGCTTTGCGCCGATTTACCAAAGGAACAAAGGCTGGCAAGAATGCCCGCCCGATATCTTGGGTCAAACTAAAATCGACCTCCCAATCCCCGGAACAGCGGTCATCCATAAAGATGCCTCCCACCCCCCGAGCGCGATGTCGGTGAGGAATATAGAAATACTCATCCGCCCACGCTTTCAGCTTAGGATACAGTGCACCATCATGCGGGTCTAAGTGTTGTTTCTGCTGATCGTGAAAATGCGCCGTATCTTCGGCATATTCGATACACGGGTTCAAATCAGAACCGCCGCCGAACCACCACGCATGCGGCGTCCAGAACATGCGCGTATTCATATGCACCGCTGGCACATGGGGATTTTGCATATGCGCCACGAGGCTGATCCCCGAAGCCCAAAACTGCGGGTCTTCGCGCATTCCGGGTATTCCCTTTCGGGCCGCCATTGCCAGTTGGGCCTTTTCACCCAATATCCCATAAACGGTCGACACATTGACGCCTACCTTCTCGAATACCCGTCCACCGCGCATGACGCTCATCAATCCGCCGCCGGCGTCTGATCCGTCTTTGCTGCTGCGCGTGGTCTCGCTTACGTCAAACGACCCGGGCGCTTCTTCAGCCAGGGGGCCCGTGGCGTGGTCACGTTCCAATCCTTCGAATGCATCGACAATCTGATCTCGTAGGCTGCGAAACCATGTAGCAGCACGAAGTTTATTGGTCTCGAAGCCGTCGGTCATATAACTTTTGCCCTATCCTACCACTTTAATGAGCCGGAGCATCTACTGCATCCAGCAGCGATCGACCACCATCGACCACCACGACCTCTCCTGTCATGAAGCTAGAACTATCCGCAGCAAGATACTGGATCGTATCCGTCAGCTCAGAGGGTGACGCGATCCGGCCCAGGGGGGTGTGAGTGCGGATATCATCGCGCCATTCTCGATTATCGGCGACAGACGCCTTCAGCGACCCGCTCATCACCGACCCGAATGCCACGGCGTTTACCCGGATCCGATGCGGTGCCAGTGTCAGTGCCATTGATCGTGTCATCTGCTCCAGCGCGGCTGCGGCCATCGAATAGGCCATCAGTTCTGGCCGCGTGTGGCGTGATGCAATCGAACTGAGGTTTATGATGCTGCCGACCGCCCCATCAGATACGCCTTCCGCCTGCTTGATCATCCGCTTGGCCACCTGCTGAGTTAGCTGCATGGCCGTCATAACATTTTCCTGCCACAAGGTCTCCACGCTGGTATCGTCGCTATCCAACGCATTCGTGGGTAAGAATTGTCGCGATGCGTTCACCAGCACATCCACCTCATCGAACGCATCAATTGTAGCGGATACAAGGTTCGCAATGGTCAAACGCTGCCGTAGGTCACCGGCGAAAAAGCGGATATTACCTTCGTCCTTGGCGTCGCCTAGCTCATCGGCAAGCGCCTTTTCGTCCATATCGGCGCACATCACGTTCGCACCTTTATCCGCAAATTGCCGAGCAATAGCGAGGCCGATACCATTTGCTGCCCCCGTAATGATCACACTTTTGCCGGAAATAGAAAATGACATTACTCGTTCCTTCTATCGCACGCCCTAGCGCCGTTTTCGCAAGGGCCGTGCCGCGTGAAACAATTTGAACCGTGCGTCGCCGCCGATTTCCTCAACATGGACAAACCGGGTCTTCAATTCCGCCTCATATGGCAAATGACGGTTCGCCACCATCCACAATTTGCCTTGCGGTGACAGGATGCGCGCTGCGGCTGCCACAAAAGCCTGACCTATCTGTGGTTCGGCGGCGCGGCCTATATGAAACGGCGGGTTCATGATCACCGTATCCATACGATGCGGAGGTTCCCAAATCGTTGCATCTTCCCAAATAAACTCGGCGCGCTCGTCGGTCACGTTGCGGCGGGCGCATTCCAATGCCATGTGCCCGGCTTCGATCAGGTATATCTTCTTGATACTTTCGCGCGTCAACGCATGTGCTGACAAAAATCCCCAGCCAGCGCCCAGATCCGCGACCTCTGATCCTAGGTTTTCGGGCAATGCGTCGACCAACAACGCCGAAGCCAAATCAACACCGTCCGCCGAAAAGACGCCCGGTGCGGTCCAAAAACCGCCGTCCGTCAACGACGGGCCCTGCTTCCAATCAGCAAAGAATTCTGCTGCAGGCTCGGAAATCCAAAACATCTTGCCATGTGCTTTTGAAATCGGGCCGCGGACAGTTACGCGCGTGCGCATCTCGCGCAAGATACTATCCACGCCATCGGTCTTTTGTCCGTCAATGACCACAATGCCATCGCAGACTTCGCACGCATCAGCGATCAAAGCGCGGGCTTCGTTTTTGGCGCGCGGTAGGCAGACAATACAGGCCGCGTACCTATCCTTGACATTACGCACGACGTCATAGCCCCGCGCCGCCCACGCATCGTAATCTGGCTTGAACGCCTGAATGATTTGCACGCGATCTTTATCAAGTCCGGGTAAATCCGCATCCAGGGGTGGTTGAAAAACGGCAATTATTCCCTCGGAGGGTAGTTCCACGCCGTCGCCGTCAAGCGCCAGCAGCAATCGTGCATCTATCACGTATTATTCTTCTTTTTCCATGGTGCATTGAAGCGGGTGCTGATGTCGCCGGGCGAAATCCATAACCTGCGCGACTTTAGTTTCAGCGATCTCGTGACTGAATACACCGACCACAGCCAGTCCCTTCTTATGAACGGTGAGCATAATTTCAAAGGCTTGCGCGTGATTCAGACCAAAAAAACGCTCAAGCACCAGTACCACGAACTCCATCGGCGTGAAGTCGTCGTTCAGCAACAGCACCTTGTATAAAGGCGGCCGCTCGGTTTTGGGTTTGGTCTTGGTCAACAGGTCGGTTTCGTCGTCGTCCCGATCTTTGCCAGCCATCATCTGATCATCAAGGCGCATCGCTGCTCCTGTGTGAGAAGTCGTTTCAAGTGAATCGTATAGCGGTCTATATAACCTGAAAGCGTAATTAGGAAAGAGGCTGTGCCAAAGATGACCAGACAGATCACCATGATCGGCTTCGATGCTGACGATACCCTTTGGCATAACGAACGCTTTTTTACGTTGACGCAAGCCAAGTTGGCCGACTTGCTGCGTGATTATTCCGACCCTGGGAACCTAATGGAAAGGCTATTGGCCGCAGAGCAACGGAACCTTCCGCACTATGGCTACGGTATCAAGGGGTTTACTTTGTCGATGATAGAAACCGCCGTAGAAGTGACCGATGGACAGGTCCCTGCTTCGGTCATCGCCGAGATATTGAGCGCGGGGCGCGAGATGCTTGCCCATCCGGTTGAACTTTTGCCACATGTTCAGCGAACGCTGGACGCGCTGCGGGAAAACTACAAACTGGTCATGATTACCAAAGGCGATCTGCTGGATCAGGAACGCAAGCTGGCTGAATCGGGATTACGCCAGATGTTCGATGCGATCGAGATTGTCTCGGATAAAACCGCTGACGTTTACGCCCGCGTATTTAGTCAGCATGGCGACGGACCCGAGCGCGGTATGATGGTGGGGGATTCAATGAAATCGGACATCGTACCGATGATTTTAGCAGGCGGCTGGGGGGTACATATTCCCAATGGAACCCCTTGGGCGCTTGAACTTGCACCCATGCCAAGCTGTGAAAGCCGATATGAACAAATCAAAGCACTGAAGGATTTGCCGCAAACTTTAGACAAGCTCACATAGAAGATTCGTCGGAAGAACGCGCCACGATTACGGCAACTTGCCGCCACATTCCCGCCACATTCGCCTCTATAGTGGCTAACCTGCGGGGACCCCCTAGATGTGCCGCCGAGAATTTTGATCTTTTCGACAGTTGATTGATATCAGCGGGTTTATCGAAAATTCGACCTATGGTAAGCTAGCCTTAATAAACAGAGGCCAGTCGAAAAATCGGCGGTCCGAGGCAGAGCAAAGGCAGTTATAATGAGAGTGCGGCGTGTACAGCCAGCCCGGTATGGGCTATTTATCCTTGCGGCTATCTGGGTCTTGTTGATCCTTCCGCTTAGCGCCATGGCAGCGCCCTATGCTGCTTATGTGATAGACGCCCGAACGGGCGAGGTTTTACACTCCACCAACGCTGACACCAGATTGCACCCGGCATCGCTGACAAAGATGATGACACTGTACATCGCGTTCGAGGCGATCAAACGTGGCGAGATCTCGATCGACAGCAAAGTCAAAATCAGTAGCAATGCGGCGTCAGAACCTCCTAGCAAACTGGGTTTGAAGTCCGGCCAGACAATCGCATTGCGCTATTTGATCCGGGCTGCCGCTGTGAAGTCGGCAAATGATGCCGCGACAGCGATCGGTGAGGCTCTGGAAGGGTCGGAGGCGAAGTTCGCCCGCCGGATGAACCGTACGGCCAAAGCACTTGGGATGAAAAATACGACTTTCAAGAACGCCCATGGTCTAACCGAACCGGGGCATTTATCGACGGCCCATGATATGACCATTATGGGACGGCACCTGTTATATGACTTTCCCGAATACTATAACCTGTTCTCGCGTATCACTGCGGATGCGGGTGTGCGCAAGGTAAGCCACACGAACCGCCGGTTTCTAACATCCTACAAAGGCGCTGACGGTATCAAGACTGGCTATACCCGTGCAGCGGGTTTTAATCTGGTCGCGTCGGCTGAACGTGGTAACGAACGTATAATCGTGACCGTTTTCGGAGGGACTTCCACATCGGCGCGCAACGCGAAAGTTGCCGAGTTAATGGACCTGGGCTTCCGGCGCGCTCCTTCAAAAGCACCAATGAACAAGCCTGCCAAACCATCGTATGTTGATGTCGAAGACATACCAATGGCATCTAACACTGCTGCGGGTAAAACGATACGAGTGGTAGGTGCGGTTTTATCGTCAAAACGACCAAACCTGCGCCCAAGAACTACGGTCGAAGTGGTTGTTGCCACCGCCGAGATGCCGAAGGCCCCATCGCCTATCTTGAAAGCTGATATTACCGCCGCCTTGCAAGAAGCCCAAAAAACCGCACCGGTACCAACGGTTGCATCAATCACCCCCCCGGTTGCGCCTGAGCCTGTAATGCTAGCAGCTGTTTCGATGCGCCCTACCCAACGGCCCACCGAAGAGGTGCTAACCCCAGAGGTGATCAAAGTAGCACAGGCGGTCAAAGTCAAAAAGGCCCCCGCTGCGCCCGAAGTCATCACCCGAGTGTCGACTTCGGGAGGGCGGCATTGGGGCGTGAATATCGGCCGGTACCCAAGCCGCTATGCCGCCGAGAAAGTATTGCTCAAGACTGCGCTATCAGAGATTTCGACACTAGATGGCACCTTGCGCAAGGTCGTACAGCGGCCACAGGGGTTTGATGCAAATTTCCTAGGCATGACCCGCGAAACGGCTGACCTGGCCTGTCGCAGGCTGGTTGCCCGTAACGTCAACTGTTTCATGATTGGGCCAGGCTAAAAACCAGACTTGCTTCAGGTGGTGGCCTGAAGCAAGGTCCGGGTATATTCGGATTTCGGGCTATCGTATAGCGTATCGACATCGCCATATTCCACCACATCCCCACGCTTCATAACCATTACTTTGTGAGACATCGCCCGAACAACCTTGAGGTCGTGGCTGATGAACAAATACGCCAGCCCGTATTTGCGTTGTAAATTGCGCAATAGGTCGACGATTTGCACCTGAACCGTCATGTCCAACGCCGACGTAGGTTCGTCCAACACCAACAACCGAGGCCGCAGCACCATGGCGCGTGCAATCGCGATACGCTGGCGCTGCCCCCCTGAAAACTCATGCGGATACCGGTCCATTGTTGCAGGGTCCAGCCCTACTTCGATCATCACGTCGCGGACCAGTTCGCGAGGATCACGGTCAGGATCAACCTTATGAATGGCCAGCCCCTCGGAAATGATCTGCATGCAGGTCATGCGCGGCGAAAGGCTACCGAACGGATCTTGAAATACGATCTGCATATCTTTTCTTAGGCGTCGTAGCTCGCGGGTTGACCAGCTTCGCACATCTCGGCCCATAAAGTTGATCCCACCTTCGGATGAAATCAGCCGCATGATTGCCAGCGCCAATGTCGTCTTGCCTGAACCCGATTCGCCCACGATGCCGACTGTCTCGCCTGCGCGCACAGACAACGAAGCGCCATTTACCGCCTTAACATGGTCGACAGTCCGGCGCAGAAAGCCCCTTTGAATAGGGAACCACACCTTAAGCTGATCAGTGCTCGCGATCAGCTCTGCATCGGCGGGTACCGGATCAGGGCGACCAGAGGGCTCAGCCCCCAGCAACTTGATGGTATAGGGGTGCTGCGGATTATCAAAGATTTCTCGCGCCGGTCCCTGTTCGACAATCTCGCCCTGTTGCATGACACAGACCCGATCGGCGATACGCCGCACGATACCCAAGTCGTGGGTGATGAATAACAAGCCCATGCCTTCGCTGTCCTTCAGCTCTTTCAAGAGATCAAGGATCTGTGCCTGTATGGTCACGTCAAGCGCCGTGGTCGGTTCGTCCGCAATCAAAACATCGGGTTTGTTTGCAAGGGCCATGGCGATCATGACCCGTTGGCGTTGCCCACCAGACAGTTGATGTGGATACGCACCCAGTCGACTTTCCGCGTCGACAATTCCCACCTTTTCAAGCAGGTCAAGAATGCGCGCGCGCGCCGCTGCCCCCATCACGCCTTGGTGCAGGGCCAGCGATTCCTCCAGCTGCTTTTCGATGGTGTGCAGCGGGTTCAATGACGTCATTGGTTCTTGGAAGATAAAGCTGATGTCATTGCCACGCACCTTACGCAGCAGTTTATCATTCGCGCCGACCATCTGTTGCCCGTCGTATAGAACGGAGCCTGATACTTCGGCGCTGTCACCCAGCAGCGAAACCGTGCTGAGCGCAGATACAGATTTTCCCGAACCGGATTCACCGACCAGCGCCACCGTTTCTCCGCGCTTGAGAGTGAAGCTGATGCCTTTCACAGCATGGGTTAATGTGCCCTCTTGGCGGAACGATACGTGCAAATCAGCCACGTCGAGAATGGGCTTGTCAGATGTCTGGGTCATAGCGTGGTAAACTGCATCAAAGCGTAAGCGCCCCAACCCGCCATCGGGACACAAAGTAACTGTAACCAGATCGGCGGCCACTTGAGGTAGGCCAAGCTCCACATGCCGATAAGAGCGGTCAAGGTCGAAGGAAGGAAACGGGTTTCCATCAGGCCGAACATGAAGTCCAGCGTATCACCTGGTTCGATGAAAATTGTCAGCACCAGTTCTAACGTGACACCGAGAGCTATAAGAACCGCGATGATATATAGAACTTTGGCCACCACAGATCCGACTGAGCGGCGAGACGAACCGGTCATGAAAACGTCTTTCTGGGGTCGAACGCATCGCGCACCCCTTCAAAGATAAAAATAAGCAGCGACAGCATGAGCGCAAAGGTGAAGAACGCCGTAAAGGCCAGCCATGGGGCTTGCAGATTCTGCTTGGCCTGCAACGTCAATTCACCCAACGAAGGAGCCGATGACGGCAAACCAAAGCCGAGAAAGTCGAGGATCGCAAGCGTGCTGATCGTCCCGGTAATGATAAAGGGCAGCATCGTCAGCATGGCCACCATCGCATTGGGAAGCATATGGCGGAACATAATCGTCAAATTCCCCACGCCAAGCGCACGCGCGGCGCGGACATATTCCAAGTTGCGGGCGCGCAGAAATTCTGCGCGTACCACGCCTACCAACGCTGTCCAGCTAAACAACACCAACAAGAAGACCAGCAGCCAGAAGCTGCGACCCAAAATCGCGAACATGATGATGATGACATAGAGAGATGGAGTCGATGACCATATCTCGATCACGCGTTGAAAAATCAAGTCTGTCCAACCACCAAAGAAGCCCTGCACAGCACCTGCGATTATCCCGATCAGGGACGCCGCTCCTGTCACGATCAAAGTAAAGATGATCGACAAGCGAAACCCATGGATGACCCGCGCCAGGACATCACGCTTAGTGCCGTCGGTCCCTAACAGGTTTTGGCGGTTGGGCGGCAGCGGTGCGGCACCGGGGCGGTCAACGGCGGTGTTAAAAGAATAAGGGATCGGGGGCCAGATCGACCACCCTCTATCGATTTGCGTTCCTGCGACTTCCCCATCCTGTGCATCCGCCATCAAGCTATCCGGATCGTCGAGACAGTCACTCACGCCGCCTGTGGCGATCAGACATTGCACTTCGGGGTCGCGGTACACCGCTTCAGTCTGGAAATCGCCTCCAAATGCGGTCTCGGGGTAAAAATTGAAGATCGGCATATAAAATTCGCCGCGATAATTGACTAATATCGGTTTGTCGTTGGCGACAAACTCCGCGAAAAGCGAAATTCCAAACAGAATCGCGAATATCCAAAGGCTCCAATAAGCGCGGCGGTTTCGGGTGAAGTTACGCCAGCGACGCTGGTTAAGTGGGGATAGCGCCACTGTTCAACCCTCTCGCTTTTCGAAGTCTATACGCGGGTCTACCACCACATACATCAGATCCGACAGGATGCCGACCAGCAGACCAATCAGCCCGAAGATAAACAACGTGCCGAAAACGATCGGATAATCCCGAGCCACTGCTGCTTCGAACCCCAGACGTCCTAATCCATCCAAGCTAAAGATCGTTTCGATGATCAAAGAGCCGCCAAAGAACACACTGATGAACACCGCCGGAAACCCGGCAATTACGATCAGCATCGCATTGCGGAAAACGTGCCCATATAGGACCGTACGTTCAGAAACCCCTTTGGCGCGGGCGGTGATAACATATTGCTTTTTGATCTCGTCCAGAAAGCTGTTCTTGGTCAACAACGTCAACGTCGCAAACGCCGAGATGGTCGAAGCGAGGACCGGCAGCGTAATGTGCCAAAAGTAATCCCCCACTTTGCCAATAAGGCTGAGCTGATCAAAGTTGTCCGAGGTAAGCCCGCGAAGAGGGAAAATCTGCCAGTACGAACCGCCTGCGAACAGGACCAGCAATAAAATCGCAAACAGAAATCCAGGAATTGCATAGGCCGCGATAATCGCGCCTGACGTCCAAGTATCGAAAGCTGTTCCGTCTTTGACCGCTTTGCGGATGCCCAAAGGAATCGATACAAGATAAGCGATCACTGTTGACCACAGACCAAGCGTGATTGACACGGGCAGCTTTTCCTTGATCAGTTCGATGACACTGATGGACCGGAAATAGCTCTCTCCGAAATCGAAGCGCATGTAGTTCCACAGCATATTCATGAAGCGTTCTAGGGGTGGTTTGTCAAAGCCGAATTCCTTCTCTAGCTCGGCGATAAATTCGGGCGGTAGCCCACGGGCCCCCACATAGTTTTCATTGGCCGTAGCAGCACCAGTGTTGCCAGCGTCATTGCCGCTACCTGAAAATCCTTCAAAGACGTTACCGCCGCCTTGGATACGAGCAATAGCCTGCTCCACCGGCCCGCCCGGAACAAACTGTACCAATGCGAAGTTGATCAACATAATCCCCAACAACGTCGGGATAATCAGCAACAACCGTCTAAGAATATATGCGCCCATGTCCGGCGTTTACCTTAGAGCACCGGCGGCACGCAAGGCGGCGGCTTTATCTTCATTGTACCACCAGAAATCCAGATATCCCAAAGCATAGGCTGGCTGGGTTTCGGGGTGTTCATACTGATCATAGTAGGCCGTCCAGAAACTGTCGTTATACCAAGTCGGAATCATGAAGAACTCATATCGTAAGGCACGGTCCAGCGCGGTTAGGCTTGCATCTTCTTGTTCCTTGGTCTTTGCGTTCAAAGAAGCCTCGACGATTGCGTCTACCAGCGGGCTGGCCAACCCCGCAGGGTTAAACAGCGAATAGGTTGCAGCCTCTGACCCATAGCGTTGCGCCAGACCTGTCCCCGTGCCCAAGAAAGCTGCATAGCCGTCAAAAACCATGTCGTAATCGCGGTCCCGTTCGCGGGCAGTGTATTGCGAGCTGTCTACTTTCTCTAGTACCGCATCAATGCCCATACTTTGCAGATTGGCGGTGAAATTTTCGACCACAGCCGCAAGGGTGGCGGACCCTGATGAGTTCAGCAAAAAGTTAAGGCGCAGCGGTTTCCCGTTGGCATCATAACGCTTGCCATCGTCTCCGACGGCCCAACCTGCATCGTCGAGCAGTTTCATAGCACGGCGCAGGTTACGACGATCCAGCAACCGCGACGCATCGGATACATGCGGCACGATAGCATCTTCAGTTAGCAATGCTGGCGGTACGACATCACCCAACGACTTGAGAAACGCAAGCTCGGCCCCTTGCGGTGCCCCCTTGGCCATCAGCGGCGTATCTTGGGTAAAGGACGAGCGTGGTTTGAACAGTCCATATTGCAGGGACTCGTTGGTCCATTCAAAGTTGAAACCCAACGCTACGGCTTCTCGTACCCGTTTGTCGTGCAACACTTCACGGCCAAGGTTGAACACTATCCCCGAAGGCGTCGGAGGCGATCCATCCGGTATGTCCTCTTTCACGATATAACCTGCGTCTACCTTCGGAAATTCGTACGCTGATGCCCATTGCTTAGAGCTCCCTTCCGTACGGAAGGTATATTCACCCGCTTTGAAGGCTTCAAATGCAGAATTTTCGTCGCCGAAATATTCGACGCGGATCGTATCAAAGTTGTTGCGACCTACATTGAATGGCAGATCAGCCCCCCAGTAGTCGGGATTGCGCGTATAGACGATACGGCGATTCACATCGACACTGTCTATGACGTAGGGGCCGGACCCAGGTGATACGTTCAAGCGTGATTCATCTAGGCGCGCCCCCGATTCCTCGTACCACTTCTTGGACCAAGCGGGGACACCGCCGACCTGATCAATCAGGCTGCGGCGAGAAATCCCGGGGGTGAAATAAAATTTTATCGTGTAATCATCAATTACTTCGACCTTGGGAATACGCTGTCGCACCGCATCGGCATAGGATTTCAACCCTTGGTCCAACAACAAATTATGGCTGAACGCTATGTCATGCGCCGTCACGGGGTCGCCAGTAGAAAACTTGGCGTCTTTGCGCATGTGAAATATCACCCAATCCTTGCTTTCGGGATATTCGAGGCTTTCACACAGCAAGCAGTAAGATTCACCATAAACATCCGCCGGAGCAGGTTCATTGCCGGTACCTTCACCAAGCAGGCTTTCGTACATGATCGTGCTCAAGGCACCGCCACGGCCCTTACGTGAATAGGGGTTCATTGAATCAAAAGACCCCAACGCAGAGATCGAGACTTCACCCCCCTTGGGGGCATGTGGGTTCACATAGTCAAAATGCGCGTAGTCAGCAGGGTATTTCAGGTCACCGTAGAACGAATAACCATGAGACTTGATTATGGTGTCCTCTTGAGCCTGTTCAGCAGCGGCAGCGATCGCAAAGCCAAACACCAAGCATGCTGCCCATCCCGCTTGCACGAACAGGTTTTGCGGGTAGGTTCCAACACGGGTATTTGTCCGGGGCATCGGTGTCTCCAATACAACAAGCAACGTTTCAAGGCGGTTCATCGTCAAGCGCAAGCTAACGGGCCTCTGGGCCAAGTTACAAGTTGCGAATATGTTATCTGGCTGAAATCCGGACGTTAAACAGCAAAAGACCGCCCACGACGGGGCGGTCCAATACCATAGATTTAGTAGAGATTAATTACCAAGGCTTTCAAGATATGCGATAACATTGGCACGATCTTCGATCTTGCTTAAACCAGCAAAGCCCATCTTGGTGCCAGGCGCGAATGCGGCAGGCTTTTCCAGGAAATGGCTAAGGTTCTCAGGCGTCCAGACATCAGCGACTTTTTCAAGAGCGCCGGAATAAGAATAGCCTGCTGCCGAATCGACCTTCCGACCAACAACCCCATGCAGATATGGACCCACAGCGTTTTCGCCGTCCGCGATTTTATGGCACGCAGAGCATTTACGGAATATCTTTTCACCTGCGGCAGGGTCTGCCGATGCCATTACCTCAGTAAAATCAACTGCGTTTTCTGCCGGGGCACCGGTCTCAGCGCTGGCGACCTCGACAACATAGCCCGGTTCACCATGCGCCCCGCGCTGATAAACCTCTTCGGCGGCAAACTTGCCAAGCAGCAGGATAAGCCATGCGCCAAACAGGCCGGCGGCGATTTTGGTAACAGTCATTGTATCGAACATGCGTGAAGGTCCATCATTGGTATTCGGGCATCGTATTGCAGGCGTATCTATTGCTTTCCCTTCGTCGGGGCAAGGTGTAGTTAGCGCGACCAAACGCCGTACTTGGAAAATGCCTTACAAAGGACACCCGCAATGAGCCAGCAGACCGCCCCTCGCATCGCTTTTCAAGGCGCATTGGGTGCCTATAGCCATGAAGCTTGTCTTCAGGCCCGCCCGAATATGGTACCGGTTCCTTGCACAACCTTCGAAGGGGTTATCCGTGCAGTACGCGACGGCCGTGCCGATCTGGCGATGCTGCCTGTCGAAAATTCGACATACGGCCGCGTAGCAGACATTCACCGGCTGCTTCCGCATAGCGGGTTGCGCATCATCGCCGAAGCCTTCGTGCGGGTCCGGATCAGCCTGATGGCACAGCCGGGCGTAATGCTGAGCGACATAAAGCATGTCCGCGCTCATATGGTGCTTATCCCTCAGGCGCGCAGCTGGCTGGATGCGCACGGTATTAACTCAGAAGCGGCGGTGGATAGCGCAGGTGCAGCAGCTGACCTTGCTGTGTCCGACGAACGCACTGTCGGCGTTTTAGCCAGTGAAGTTGCCGCTGATATTCACGGGCTCAATGTGTTGGCCCGCGACATAGAGGATCTCGATCACAACACCACGCGCTTCTTGCTGATGTCCCCCGATCTGGACGCCACGCACCGTGCGGAAAAAATGCTGACCACCTTTGTCTTCGAAGTCCGTAACATCCCCGCTGCGCTATACAAGGCGATGGGTGGGTTCGCCACTAATGGCGTTAACATGACCAAACTGGAAAGCTATATGGCCGGTGGTTCGTTCACCGCGACCCAGTTTTATGCAGATATCGAGGGCCACCCTGACGACCCCGCAGTCAAGCGGGCACTTGATGAATTGGGCTACTTTACCAATATGCTGGAAATTCTGGGGGTCTATCCCGCGCATCCAGACCGCTACGGTAGATAACCCGTTCCCGATCGCATGAAACGGCTTATCGGGGCGATTGGTAGCGTGCTTCCATGCTCTTGGCATAATCCGCAACTCGCGCTTTGAACTTTTTGGTCAGCGAGGTTTTCGCCAGCTTTAGCGACTGGACCAACAAGCGTGCCGACAAGTTATGCGGTTTGATCTCAAGAGCGACCGTGATTCGCGTCCTGCTTCGTGATAAAGCCAGAAGATCCATCTCCATATCGCCTGTTAATCCGGGCGAAGTCGTTACCAGCTTCATTTCTGTTGGGCGAACGAACTTAGCCATTTCCACACGAATTTCACGTCGCTTTCCGCGCATGTCGAAAGCGGCGTCCCATGTCATCCCGGATGCGGGTCTATGCAACGCGTCCACGCGTTGAACATCAGCACCCCGATGCATTGCCGCCCGTTCGAACTGCTCAAATTCACTTAGCATTTCAAACGCCGCATCTATAGGGACGTCGATATCTTCTTTGGTCGAAAATTTCATTCTGTAAACTGCCCTTGTGAAAGCAAAAAGGATCGCTTTAATCCAGCGTATCTGCAAGCCAATTTTCAAGCAGAAAATGAGCAATTGCCCCTTTACGGGCGGGTAATATGGTTGGGTGTTGCCCAGCAAATACCTCCATCATTTCCTCTTTGCTCACCCACAGGGCTGCTTCGATTTCTTTGGGATCGATGGTAATGTCGCGGCTGGTTGCGATACCGGCACAGCCAAGCATCAAAGACGCCGGAAACGGCCATGGCTGGCTCGCCAGATAGCTGACTTCGCCGACCTCGATCCCGGCTTCTTCAAAAACTTCACGCCGGACCGCTGCCTCGAGCGTTTCTCCGGGTTCGACAAAACCCGCCAGCAGCGAGAACATCCCCGGCGGCCAGCCCGGCGACCGCCCCATAAGAACGGAATTTCCATTTGTTATCAACATGATAACAACCGGGTCTGTGCGCGGAAAGTGGGAGGCATGGCAAGCGGGGCAATTACGTTGCCACCCGGCCTCGTTCATTACGGTTTCAAAACCGCACCGTGCGCAATACCGGTGGCTTTCATGCCATGACAATAGGGCTTTGCCAGTCGCAGCCAATTCAGCATCTCGTGGGGTCAGCCATGTCATCACGCGACGCATCTCCAGGAAAGCTAACTCTTCGGGCAGATCGGGGTGGCGCTGTTCGCTCGGATCAAGAAATGACCCTAGTTGTCTCGGATCGATGTTTTCTGGTGTCCATGCAGATAAATCGAATGCAAAACGCGCCTCGCCGTCTTCAAGTCCCAGTAAAATCGCGTCCTCTGACGCGTCTTGCAGCGCCGGGTGATCTAGCGGCAAACGCACCAATGAAGCGGGTCGTGCCGGATCGACCAAGATTTTACCGCGCCAAAACAAGATTGCCCGCGCAGCACTGTCAGCTTGCAGCGTAGCCACGGCCTCTCGATCGCTTCGTACCTCGCCTGCACGATCCAGTCCCGACCCGCCAAATGTAACTGTTTCTGCGTGCTTCATCGTCCACCCCATGCTCTGATGACCTCATGAGTATTCACCCTTGTGGGCCTTGCCAAGGGCACAGAGTTTGCCGCCGATATATATCTTCGATCTATATAGTTATCGTGATTAACACATTTGCGCGTAAAACATGGCAAAAGGAGTATAGGTGATACCTTTGAGCACACAAAATATAGGTAACTTACTAACCATCCTTCTGGCTGCATGAGCATTATGATGTCAAACCCCACTTCCTCATTGCGTATTCTCGCAACGACCGACCTGCACATGAATATTACCGGGTTCAACTATGCGACCAATACCACCGGCCCTCGTTCAACCACGCCAAGCCTTGCTGGACTTGCACCACAAATAGCCAAGGCTCGCGCCGAAGCTGAAGCTGACGACCGCTTGTGCCTATTGGTTGATAATGGGGATTTCCTACAAGGGACGCCGCTGGCAGATTGGCTAAGCATATCACACCATCAGAACACGCACCCGTTGGCTTTGGTTTTCAACGCCTTGCGGTATGATGCAATCGGTCTGGGCAATCACGACCTTGATTACCGTATTGACTACCTAAGCAAATTCGCGGCGCAACTGACTGCACCGTTAATTTGCACCAATTTGACCGGCACAGGGATGTCCAATCTGCTATCTGCTCACATAATGACAAGAGAGTTAAAAACTTCGGGCGGAACTCAGGATATCAAAATCGGCATATTGTCAGTACTGCCGCCCGAAACTGTGATCTGGAACGTCGAAGAACTTCCCGAAGGTGCACAGATTGACGACCCTGTCACCTGCATTACTCAGAACGCCAAGCATCTACGGGAACAGGGGGCCGATTTGGTTATCGTGTTGGCTCACATGGGGTTAGGCGAGCAAGATGATCAGACTAGCATAGGTGACTGGGGGGCGACCGCCTTGGCGCAGTTGGCATGTGTTGACGTCATCGTGGCAGGTCACACCCATTACCGACATCCCAGCGACTGGCCCGCAGCACGTAGCCTGGACCCAAGTGTTCCAGTCATTATGCCAGGCAGTTCCGCATCGCATCTGG
>DRFG01000198.1 GCA_011050655.1 Roseobacter sp. | reverse complement strand
CTCCCTTATTCCACCGACGCGACCGCTTGTTGGTTGGAACGCGGCGGGTCCGCAAACGGTAAACCGCGCTCAGCTCTCCGGCGACTTCCTGCGCCGTGCCTGACATCCCGGACAGTCGAATATACCGGCGAAAGAATTTTTGATAGCTGATCCGTATCAAAGTCTCTTGGCGCATCGAGATGTTCACACCCTCTTTGACTTCGATCATCTGGTGCAACCCACGTTCCCAAGATCTGTCAGCCATGACGCGGCCGGTATATTCGTCGACAATCTGAATGCTTTCGTCCTGAACCAGATAATGTTTGTCACGCTTGTATAGCCACAGCGCCGAAAGCGCCTGCTTGGCCAATTCTTCGCGATGCGATTCCGTTGCCCAAACACCGCCAAGCTGCTGTGTAGACCGCCGAAGCTGGGCCTTGCCCAAATCGGTGATATCAATACGAAAGTCGCGTTCTGAAACGGTGAAATCGCGGGGGGACTGCATGGACCGCGCAGTGTTGATCGCTTGGCGATAGATCGCTTCCATTTCCGAGGTGTCGCCCTTTTGCGCGATGATCAGCGGCGTTCGTGCCTCGTCCACCAAGACTGAATCCGCTTCGTCGACGATTGCAAAGCACAGCCCACGCATCATTACCTGCTCGCGGCGCGAACGCTCATGCAACAGACCTTCCAACGCCATGTGCAAAGGCCGCGTTTCAGCCTCCAGTATCAACCGGTCCTTCAGATAATCGAAGGCCAGCTGTTTATTGGTGCAATAGGTGATGTCGCAGGCATATGCCATTCGACGCGCATCGACGTCCATGTCTTCAAGGATCACTCCGACGCTCAGGCCTAGAAACTCAAACAGCGGGGTCATCCATTCGGCATCGCGTGCGGCAAGAAAATCATTCACCGTCACGACGTGGACCGGGACACCTGACAAGGCCATGACCGCAGCCGTCAATGTGGCGGTCAGGGTTTTGCCCTCACCGGTTGCCATTTCGACGACCTTACCTTGTAGCATGATCAAGCCGCCGACCAGTTGCACATCAAAATGCCGCATGCCCAAAATCCGGCCCGAAACTTCGCGCACAAGTGCAAATGCCCGTGCAGTATTGCGCCGCCCCAACCCGCGCACCCGCAGGTCTTCGCCCAGTGCAACACGCGCGGCAATCAATTCATCATTGCTGAGGGTTTGCAGGGTACGTCCCTCACGCCTGACGCGGCGCAGAAACAGACGTTTTGATACAGGCCTGCGCGCGGCAAGCTGCTGTATGCGCCCATAGGCAGTGGCCATGATCCGGTCAGGCGTGCTCAGGGTCTCGTCACTGCGTTCGGGATAAAATCCGCCCAGCAACCCCGGTCTAAGGATCATCCGGTCAGACATTATAAAGCCGTAGAAACAGTTGTCGCAGCGAACGATAGGCTTGGAATCCCATCGGCATGTACCCGTGATCAAACCGGACCCGGACCCGGCGTCCCAGCAGAATATCATCCGAAGGATACTGCATCAAAATCTCGAACTCAAAAAAACGGCCAAGCGTCTTAACGCCCTGTGGATCTGCGGGATCAACCGGAACCTTACCGCCGCCGGCGGTGCCCAAAGCCGGAGTCGGCAATTGCTGGGTGGCACCGGGAACTTCGCGCAAGACAACGGCGCGCAGCGGTTCGGCCTCCCACTCGACCGGAATGACACTGACCGAAAGCGTATCATTGCGTACCAGATCAACCTGGTTCTGGCTTACGACGACACGAACGGTTTGCGTGTCACGCTGTGCTACAACATAGCCCACGACACTGCCTTTCGCGATGAAGCTCCCCACCAGATCAGAGGCATTGGGCAGTACCGCAACCCCGTTGCGCGGTGCCCGTATATCCAATGCTTCCAGCTCTTCGATCAGACGTGCGCGGTCGTTTAAGACCACGTCCATTTCTTCGGCGATCAAAGCAGATTGCACCCGGTCGGTCCTGATCAACGCGCTGCGCTGAATTTCCAGCCCCGCAAGTTGCGCGTCGATCAGCTCGAGCCGGGCGCGCATGAAAGGGTCGTCAAGCTGCAACAACAGATCATCAGTGCGCACTTTTTTCTGGTCAGACCCGATCGCAACCTTGGTGACGAACCCGTTGGTCCCTGCCCTTACCTGCGCCTGTTGACTGGGCCAGATGACCCCATCGACGATACTGTAGGATGGGAACGGGACCAAAAACAACAGCGCCAAAAGTGCCGCGATAATAGCAGTTGTGGTCAATACGGCGCGGGGCCGGTTGGTGCGCAGCTTTGGGCTTCCTGACAAGAAACTCATCCCTTTTCCGATGGGGATCAAAAGCTGCGTGGACGCAGCCCAGATGGCAAGCACCACCCCGATGATAAAAAAACGTCCCGCAATATAGGCGATGATCGCGAACATGATGAACATGCGATAGATAAAGGCCGCGACGCCGTAGAGGACGAACCAGATGCGTTCAGACCAAAGCGATGTGATCTGATCGGCATCACGCATGCCATACAGATAGCGTTGCACCAAGTATGACAGATAATTCGTGGAACGCCCACTTAGGTTGGGTATCTCGATCAGATCGGCCAAAACGTAATAGCCATCGAACCGCAACAAGGGGTTGCCGTTGAACAGCAGGGTAGAAATGCCCCCGATCAGCATGACGTTGAACGCCACCGCAGTAACCGCGCCCGATTGCGCGTTGAGCCAGACAAACAGCGCGATCGACGCAAGCAACAATTCGATCATGATGCCGATACCACCGACAAGCATGCGTTTACGTTTGTCCCGGAAGGCAGAGGCGGCAGAGGCATCGACATAAGGTACCGGGATCAGCACCAGGAACATGATGCCTATTTCATGGACCTCACCGCCGAACTTCTTGACCGCATAGCCGTGGCCCAGTTCGTGAAACGCTTTGACCACAGGATAGACCAGCCACAAGATCGCCAGATTTCCGGGGTTCAAGACACGGTCACTTATGTTCGATGTCAGCGCACCTAAGTTCATTGCGGCGAACACCCCGGCCGTCAGCACCACGATAAGCCAGATCAGGGCAAAGGTCTTGGTCAGCAAGGGGCGCACCACAGGCAGCGTCGCCGTCAGGAAACGGTCAGGATCCCATATCGGAATTCGCACGGCCAGCGGTGACCAGATCTTTTGCTTGATCTCCATACGGTTATGCCGCTGGTGGCGTCGAAACAGTTCCCGGCTGTCAGGGGATACGTCGGCCACAAGCGCATCCGCAGCGTGTAGCTGCCCCAACAGGCGAATTGCCTCGTCTTGGGTGGGCGCACGTTCGCCAAGCTGTTCGTTGGCGATATCCCAAACCTCCCCCAGGGTGCGCTCTCCGTCTAGCATACCGACCATGCGGTATGCTGCGGGCGAAAACCGATGCGACCGGCCGGTGGCCAAATCCTGAAGGATGAACCAGATACGACCGCGGTAGTCGTGCCGATAGATGTTCACATGTCGACGCAACCGTGGCTTCAGGTCCTTGACCCGATACCATGATGGCGAAAAAAGCGAACCGGCCACTGGCTTACGGTCTCCAAGACCACAGGGTCATGCGAGCCCATAGCACCAGTCTGCGGGTCCAGATCTCAACCAATCGCCGCTCTTCGATCTCGATCTTGGCCACGCCTTCCATCCCTGGACGCAGCGCCGCAATCGGCCCTTCTTCGATAGAGGCCTCAACGTCAAAGACATTCGCCCCGTTCAACGCACTTGAGATCGGGGTGATACGCTGCACGGAGACGCGGTAGGCGGTGTCAGGTAAGGCGCTAAGCACCAGGGGGCCGCTGTCACCCACTGTGATCTCGCGAATGTCCCGCTCGTCAACGCGCAGAGTAACCCGGTATTCGTCCAGCGGTGCCACCTGAAACAGAACGTCGCCCCGTTCCAAAGGCGCACCAAGCGCTTGGCTCAGATCACCCGAAACCACCAATCCGCTGAACGGGGCGCGAATGGTCATACGTTCAAGCTGCTGGTCCAACAAATCAATTTGCGCGTTTGATTGTTCAATCTGCGATGCCAAGATCCGCGCTTGTGTACGTTCACGCTGCGCCATCGCCTGGCTATATTCCTGTTGCTGTTTTGTGCGGTCGCCCAACCACTTGAGCCGCTCAAGGCGGATATCGCGGTCTTCCAGCCGTGCCATGACCGCCCCCTGCGATACAAGGTCCCCTGCCCGCACCTCGGCCTGCACAAGAAACCCTGCAATGGGGGCGGTGACGACACGCTGAATTTTGCCTTCGACGGTCGTTGTTGCCGTGATCCTGTAAGTGCCTGTGGCATACCAACAAAAAGCGACAACCGCAATCAAGGCAATGACGCCGAGCTTTAACAATGCATGACGCGGGCCGAAAAGTGCCTTGAAGAAGTTCTTGATCGCCTCCCAGGTTTTGGCAGGCAGCCAGCGATCTTCGCGGCGTTTGATATCCAATACGGGGCCAACCAGCACGGCGGCCTGTTCGGCTATCTGCACGCCTCCTGCATCGAAACCTTCCTTGGTGCTACGTTGCAACAGCATGGCACCGATGGTTTTCCCCTGCTCTGTCAGTGGCACGGTACACAGCCCGGTACCGCCCTCGTGATCGGCAAGCGCAATGTGCGCACGCCGCACCCGGGCGGGCGACCCCTCAAGCGGCGGATGCGAGATGACGGCCTGTTGATCTACGGCTTCGTCCATCGCCGCCTCGATCAATCGCACCAATGTCGCACGTTTGCCAAAGGTAGCCGAATTCGACAAAGCCCGAAGCCGCACGTGCTTGCCGCGCATCATGCCAATCGCAACCAGTTCGCACCCCAAAGCACCTGCAAGCTCGGTCGCTACGGCCGTGGCCGCTTCCGAGAAACGTGTGTAATGCAGGCTGGTCGCCAGCAGTTCTATCACGGTCACAAGGTTATCGTTACCGCTAAGCCGCTGACGCCGTACCACGGCTTCGATCCATCCCGAGGCCCATTGCAACTGGTCAACCACGCGCCGAAGATCGCTATCAGCGGAATTGTCGGCAAGCACCGCAAGCGCACCGCGCAACTGTCCGCCAATCAACATGGGAACTGCTATGGCGGCATTTTCCTGACTGCCGGTTTCAACCAACATGCGCTTACCCTTAAGGCATCCGTCGACCGCGCGCATAAGCTCTGGTGCGGGGCTTGCGCCGTCCGGCCACATTGCAACTGGTTCGAATTTCGCCTTGCCGGTGCCCGCCATGACGACCAGCCCTTGCTGAATACCGGAAGTCTGTTTGGCAAAGGCCGCGAGCCACGCCGCAGCGACCTGCATCATGTCCGTGCCGTTGCGCAGTTTCTCCAGCGTATCCGCGTTCAGAAACGGGTCTTGGTCAGAGCCTTCTCCCGTTGCCGTGCTAAATTCACCCAAAGCGTCGTTCCTTGCACTAAAATTTATGTCGAAAGATACTTAGCACAAACGCACGAGGAAATGGCCTGCCTATTTCCTCAGCGGGTAAAAAAACAAATAATAAGGGTATCTTAGTAGCAGTTTGCCTTGGATTTCAAGGTGCTGAAATCGACAAGATGAAGGGTGTCATCGCAAAGCGCAAAGAACTCGTGCCGGCCACATCATATGTCAGATCGGCGCGGGCAAAATCTTGGGTGAATGTCGCTAGGAATTGCTCGGTCACCCAAATACGGAGAGCTTCGTCCAAATCGCCCCCAACATAGGTATTAGATTTCTTTGACCATTCGGCATAATTGCCATGGCTTGCGAAATCGCCACTCGATGATCCGTGGTGATCAAAGGCATACACATCATTGGATTTACGCTTGCCGGACACATCATCGTTGCCCTCACCACCTACGATAATATTGTTGTAACCGGATGTTTTGATGCGGTCATTTCCGCGCCCGCCGAACAGGATGTCAGCCCCGCCTTGGCTATAAATATAGTCGTCGCCATCTTCGCCGTCGATAAGGTCCTTACCCTTGGAGCCATACAGCTTGTCATTGCCCGCGCCGCCCAGGATCACCTGGCTGGCGTAGCTACGATAACGAAGTTCACGGCCATCTTCGAACCGGCCGGACCCTGCGTTGATCCAGTCATCACCGGCCCCGCCATCCAGGAAGTTAGACCCCGATACACCGTAGATCCGGTCATTGCCGCCATTGCCCGCGATGGCGTTGTTGCGGGTATTGCCTTTGATTGTATCGTCAAACGCTGAACCCGAGACATCTTCAAAGCCTCCGGGCGCTGAAAGCATAAGCGACAAGTTGATGGTGTGGTCGCCATGCTTGTCGTCGTTGTGGCGGTCATTGTCCTTGCCGTGGTGATGCCCGCCGTTGATTACTTGGCGGCTGCCATCACGAAGATCAATATCAACCGAGCCGATGAAATTGCTGAAGTCCAGTGAATCACCGGTATCGTTGAACAACCCTGCGGGCGTGGTGTCATATTTCCCGTGGTCTTTGTCGCCCTTGCTATAGCGTTCATTTTCGATGACATCGCTTTCGATCAAGCGGTCTGCGCCCAAATCGCCGCCGGCGAATACATAGGTGTCATCGCCCTTGCCGCCCCATGACCAATCGTCGCCCCGACCGCCTTCGATAACGTCGTTACCGCCGACAGTGACATCAATTAGCTGTAGGCCTGCGATGGTATAGGGGTCGATCTTATCCAGAGATTTCTTGTGGTCGTCCTTGGCGTCGTTGTCATCCCTAAAGCGGTCAAGGCCGACAATGTTGCCGCGGATGATGATGACATGCGCATTATCACCCACGATACGGTCGTCGCCATCTTGACCATTGATCGTATCGCTACCGTCACCACCGATCAGAACGTCACCGTCGTTACCGCCAAAGATAATGTCGTTGGCCGTGCCGGGGGCTCCGGTCAGCGATGCAAATTCAAACACCGCATTGTCGAATACCCGCATAAAGCCCTGATCTCCTAAGACCAGATCAGTATCCAGATCACCCTGCCGCACGACATTGTCCTTATCCGCACCGCCGACAATCTGTATCCCTGCAAGGCTGGGTGTGTCGTGATCATACAGGTACCACTTGCCGTTCTTGAGGTATCCGCCAGAATTTATGCGCAGCTCAAAGGCATCGCCGCTGACATTGCGGAAGATCACAACATTGGCAGGAATTTCGGGGTTCAGCGGATCGTATTCAACGAACTCTCCGGTAAAGTTGGCACCGCGTGGGTCGTTCAGGCTGATGTCATCGCCGTTGATTGAAACCAGTCGATATCCGCCATTGCGCGCCGCATCACGATCTTCGGCATCAATGTAGAGATACACATCATAGCTGCCGGTACCGTACACATTAGTCAGACCAGAGACATCAACACCTAGCTCGCTTTTTGATTTTGCGTAGATATACCCATTGTACAGGCGGCCACTCTGGGTGTCTGGATTGATCTGGTCATGCTCTTCAACATATACCCTGCGGACTTTCTTGCCATCAAGATCCTGACCCACGGTGATGCGAATGCCGTCAGCGGTAAGCATCGTTTCCGCATACTTCTTGTAGTATTTACTGTTGTAATGGTTACCCCAGCCGTGGTTGTCGGGAAGATTGCCTTGGTCGACAAAGTTCACCCAGCTCCCCGCAGCCACGTATCCTGCCATCCCGTCAACCCAGCCCTCGTGCACAAGTGCGCCAAAGTTGATGCCCCGCGCAATCACATCTGTACCCGACACCGCATCGTCGACACCGTTATGTTCAAAGATGTCGCCAGTGTTGATCGTGTCATTCCCCTGACCACCGATTACCCGGTCGGTACCGTTGCCGGTAAAGATGACGTCATCGTAATTCGGGGCGGCTGAACCGTTGCGGCTGATGATCTCGCGCAGCTCACCGAATTCGGCAGGTCCGACAGGCCCGGTACGCAGGAAGGTCAGCAACCCGCCGTCGCCCAAAACGGTATCGGCATCAAACCGGCCCATGTCGGCATCGCCAGCACTGTTGATCATGTCGCCGCCCGCGCCGCCAAGGATGATATCGTCGCCGCCTCCGGTCAGGATGACATCGTTACCGCCAATGCTGTCCGCAACGGTTTCGAAGGTATCAATCTTATAAGACCGGCCCACGATCTGAAGCCCCGAAATAACCGGATCGCCATAACGATAGCCCGCTGGGACCGAAATTTCGATTGTGATTTCGCCACCCGATAGCCCGGTGGCAACAACATAGTTACCCAGACCAGGTGCCGACGCATCTTGCGATGAAACGCGGATGTAATCGCCACCAAAGTTAACACCATCCGGATCGCTGACGAAATAGCTTTCGGACCCAATGGTCACCTGACGCACAGTACCGTAGCGGCGGCTGGTTTTGCCATCGTCGCCGTCAAGGTACACATAGATATCAAAGCTTTCATAGAACCGGTCTAGTCCGCGCAGGGTCAGAACCAGCGTGTCCTCGTTATCAGCGTATAGATACCCTTCGAACAGCCGTTGGTCAGGCGTGTTCGGATAGCGGATATCGCTGTGGGTATCGTCTTTGGCTTCACGAACACGACCTTTGTCATCACGCACGCTCCAGCTTAGGGTGACGCCCGGCAGTATCGCGCCGCTGTCATCGCGTACGAATTCTGCCTCGTCATCCCCAAAGACGCTCTGGTTATCGCCCAGTTCGATCCAGCCTTCGGACCGCGGTGCCGGTTTGTCAGATGCCGAGACACCGGCCCCCGCCGCGCCATTAACGGTGGTGTATTCACGGTCATGATCGTTACCGAAGTTGAAGCTGACGACGCCGTATTGCTGGCCCGTTGGGTCAGCGGCCGAAACGCCTTGGAAGATGCCGGTTTCGTTCAGGGTAATCTTGGCGTTATCGCCAAAGACAATGTCAGTCACGTTATCGACCAGACCTGCGTTGATCACATCGTTTCCGTTGCCACCAAAGATGATATCGCTGGCAAGCCCTGTGCTTATCACGTCATCGCCACCAAATTCGGGGTCGATAGACACGAGATCACGCAAGAATGTATAGGTCTGCGTAAGGGGGTCGACGAAGTTGATATAGCCGTGGTCACCCAAAACAATGTCTTGACCGTCTTCTCCGGTGAAGCCGCCCGCATAATCGGTGACGATCACATCATTCGCGGCACCGCCAAAGACGATATCGTTGCCCAGACCCGTAGTGATGATGTCATTGCCGCCGATGGCGGGGCTTTGGGTTGTTATGCTGAGTATGGCCATCGGTAGATCGCCAAAGTTGGTGACGGTGCTGTCAAACAGTGCCGTGCCATTGTCGCCCAGAACGATATTGTCGCCCTGACCTGCATCAATCAGATCGCTGCCTGCGCCGCCAAATATCAGGTCGGTGCTTGCGCCGGTTACAATTATATCGTCATCGCCTTGATCATCGGCGATCGACATCAGCGTGCGCAGCGCAAGACCAAAGCTGGGAACATTAACCTCGATAGCACCGGATTTCAAAAGCCCGCTGTCACCCAGCACGATGTTCGAACCTTCCGAGGCATAGATCTCGTCGCGCTCATATCCACCCAGGATGATGTCGTCGCCGCGGCCAGTATAGATCACATCGCGCCCGCCAAAGGTCGTGTCAATCGACGTAATGCGGTCAAGGGATGTTAGATCCTGAATGGGTTCGTCGCCCCAGAATGCTGCACCAAAGTCACCAAATATCAGGTTGATAGCGTCACTAAGGTCTTCGGTTTCGCCGAGGTTCGCTGTGATTTCATCGCCGCCCGCCCCGCCGAGGATAAGATCAGCGCCCAAACCGGTCAGGATAATATCATCGCCGCCTGTGGTTGGTGACTTGGTCGAAATCTCTACCAGCGCGATCGCGAGGTTACCGAAGTTAGGGCTGTGCGTTTCAAAAATCACATACCCATTGTCGCCGAACACGATGTTGTTGCCTTGGTTTGCGTTGATGTCGTCACCGGCGGCACCACCGAACACGATGTCAGTATCATCGCCTGACCGGATTTTGTCAGACCCGCCAACACTGTCTTCGATGGTCTGGATCTTGCGCAGCGCCAACCCAAATGCTGGCACATTGATCGCACTCGCCCCAGCCAGGATCTCTCCGCTGTCACCGATGATCAGGTTTGTTCCTTGGCTCGCATCGATATCATCGTTACCAACGCCACCGATGATGATGTCACTGGAACGACCACTCCGGATATAGTCATTGCCGCCCACTAGCGTATCTGTCGACACGACCCTGTCCAGCGTTGAAAGATCGCCCAGTTCATTCCAATAGGCGGCACCGAAATCACCCAGAATAAGATTGACCGCATCCGCTTGGTCGGCTGTTTCGCCGACGTTGGCGATGATGCGATCAGCGCCGAAGCCACCAAAGATCAGATCCGCCCCGTAGCCGGTAAAGATTGTGTCATCGCCGCCAGTGGTCGCGTCCAGCGTGGCGGCGCTTACCAATGTAT
>DRFG01000197.1 GCA_011050655.1 Roseobacter sp. | reverse complement strand
ATGAATCGGTGCCATCAGAAATACGCGCTTCCCAGTCCGCTTGAAGTACAGCACTTGAATAATTACCGACAGGGCTTCCACCACGAAAAGCCCGCCAACAATCGCCAGCACCAGTTCGTGCTTGGTCGCGACCGCGATGGCACCCAAGGCTCCGCCCAACGCCAGAGACCCGGTATCGCCCATAAATACGGCCGCGGGCGGGGCATTATACCACAAGAACCCCAGCCCTCCGCCAAAAAGACCTGCGGTGAAAACCAGTATCTCGCCCGTACCCGGCACATAGTGCACATCCAGATATTCGGTAAAGTCGACGCGTCCGACAGCATAGGCGATTACACCAAGGGCCCCTGAGGCGATCATGACCGGCATGATCGCCAACCCATCCAGACCGTCGGTCAGATTCACCGCATTTGCAGCACCTACGATCACCAGCATCGAAAAGGGAACGAACAGATAGCCAAGATTGATCAAGGTGTTTTTGAAGACCGGCAAGGCCAACTGGTTTTGCAACTCAGCCGGGTGGAACTGCGCCGCCCAATAGGCTGCGATACCGGCAATAACAAAGCCCAATAACAGGCGCATCTTGCTCGACACTCCCGTTGTCGTCTGCTTGCTTACCTTTGCATAATCGTCGGCAAACCCGATGGCGGCAAAGGCCACCGTGACCAGCAACACCATCCATACAAAAGGATTATCAAGCCGCGCCCACATCAAAGTCGAAGTCAGCAGTGCGCCCACGATCAAAAGACCGCCCATTGTCGGCGTGCCGGCTTTCACAAAATGCCCCTCGGGGCCATCGTCGCGAATGGGCTGGCCTTTGCCCTGCCGTTTTCGCAAGACATCTATCAAGGGTTGCCCGAATAGAAACCCAAAAATCAGGGCCGTCAGGAATGCGCCGCCTGCTCGAAACGTGATATAGCGGAAAAGGTTGAAGAAATCGCCACCATCCGACAGCAGGGTCAACCAATAAAGCATCTACACGTCCTAACTCGTTATCTGACAGAGGCCTAGCCTTGCACCTTGTTCGGCACCGGATGGCCCATTTTGCGTATCGCGTCAACGATTAGACCAAGTTTCATCGACAATGAACCTTTGGCAAGCACAACATCGCCACTACCCAGATGGCCACCAAGCCCCGATAGCAACTCTTCCGACGTTGCTGCCCATTCCCCGCGCTGATGAGCCGGAATAAGATCGTACAGGGAACGCATCAGCGGCCCGACGCAGTGGATCACATCCAGCTTTTGGGTAGCATGCAAATGCGCCAACCCTGCATGAAGCGCAATTTCATCGGGTCCCAGCTCCTTCATATCACCCAAATATGCAATCCGCCGTCCCTTGCTGACGCGTCCGATATCATGAGTGACCTGTGACGCGGCCAGCACCTCGAGCGCGGCGGCCATCGACGTTGGGTTGGCATTATAACTGTCGTCTATCAAGTCCAGCGTCAGATGCGTATCAACCGCATCCAAGTGAATGACCTCGCGTACGCCACGCCCTTTGTAAGGGGTCCAGCGGCCCAGTGATGCCGCGGCCAACGCGAGATCGGCTCCCATGGCTTCGGCGACTGCCAGCGCACCGAGCGCGTTCATCGCGAAATGCCGCCCCAGGGTTCCGATCTTAAACAAAAGCGGCGTTCCATCAGCATCGGCGCGCACGACAGTCGTGTCGCCTTGCACCAACACTTCGGCCAGCTTGTAGTGAAACCCGTGTTCGCCAAACTCCACTTCACGCAGGCGACGGTCCACTGCCTTTGCCATCAAGATTGCAGCATGTTCGATGTCGACATTGATCACCGCCACGCCGCCCGGAGCAAGCCCTTCGAATATCGCGGCTTTCTCGACAGCAATTTCGGCGACGTTCGCGAATGCCTCAAGGTGAACGGCGGCAACTGTTGTGACCAGTGCTACGTCAGGGCGTGCAAGCTTGGACAACGGGGCAATCTCTCCGGGATGGTTCATGCCGATCTCGATCACGGCATAATCGGTGTCGACAGGCATCCGTGCCAATGTCAGGGGAACACCCCAGTGATTGTTGTAGCTCTCGACCGATGCATGTGCCCGCCCCTGATCTGCGAAGATCGCCAGCAACATTTCCTTGGTGGACGTTTTGCCTACGCTACCGGTCACCGCCGCGACTTTTGCCCGCGTGCGGGCCCGCGCAGCCGCCCCCAACGCCTCAAGTCCGCCCAACACGTCCTTTACAACAAGCAACGGCGCGTCAGCCGGAACATCGTCGGGAACACGACTTACCAGCGCCGCCCCCGCCCCTTTTTTCAAAGCCGCAACCACAAAATCATGGCCGTCACGTACATCCTTGAGGGCGACGAACAGGTCGCCAGGTTCGATCGTGCGGGTATCAATGGATACCCCGTCACACACCCAATTACCTTGAGCACGGCCACCGGTGGCTTGCTCCGCCTCTGCTGCCGTCCACAGGCTCATGCCAGCCTCCCATCTAGCGCGGCTACGGCCACGCTTGCTTGTTCCACATCGTCGAACGGCAAAATGTCATCGCCGATTATCTGCCCGGTTTCGTGACCTTTACCCGCGATCAACAAGGCGTCGCCGGGGCCTATAGCATCGATACCGCGCAAGATCGCTTCGGCGCGGTCGCCGACTTCAGTCGCTTGCGGTGCACCTTCTAACACGGCCGCGCGTATCAACGCGGGGTCTTCGGAGCGCGGGTTGTCATCGGTGACAATCACAACGTCAGCGTGTTCCGCAGCCGCTTTACCCATTAACGGCCGTTTGGCACGGTCACGGTCCCCCCCGGCCCCAACAATAGCGACCAGTCGGCCCATGACATGCGGGCGCATGGCGGCAAGTGCCGTAGCAATGGCGTCGGGTGTGTGCGCGTAATCAACGAATACCGCGCCACCGTTATCACGAGTCGCCGCCAACTGCATCCGGCCACGCACCGTAACCAGATGCGGTAGCGTGTCAAATACGTCAGCTGGATTCGCTCCGCAGGCGATGACAAGTCCGGCCGCTAATAAGGCGTTGTCCGCTTGAAATCCGCCAATCAGGTTCAGCCGTTTTTGATAGGTCTTGCCGCGCCACGTAAATCGCAGGTCCTGCCCAGTGGCATCAAAGCGTTGCCCGGTGAGATGCAGGTCGCCCCCATCTCGACCCACGCTGATCACCTCGCACCCACGCGCCCGGGCGATCGCGGCCATATCGATCCCCTTGGGATCGTCAACGTTGATCACGGCTACGCCATCTTCGGGAAGCACGCGTGCAAACAAACCAGCCTTCGCGTCAAAATATGCGTCAAATGTGTCGTGATAATCCAGATGGTCTTGGGTGAAGTTGGTAAACCCGGCGGCTTTCAGAGTTACGCCGTCCAAGCGGCGTTGGTCCAAGCCATGGCTCGATGCTTCCATCGCCGCGTGAGTGATGCCATTGGCGCTGGCCTCCGCCAGGGTGCGGTGCAGGGTGATAGGTTCAGGCGTGGTGTGGGCCAACGGGGCGGTCCATGCGCCCTCGACCCCGGTGGTCCCGAGGTTGATGGCCGCAAGGTCCATTTCGATCCATATCTGGCGCACAAACGTGCTGACAGAGGTCTTGCCATTGGTGCCTGTCACCGCGACCATCGTCGTCGGCTGCTTTCCGAACCAAAGCGCTGCCGCGCGGGAAAGGGCTTCGCGGGGGGCATCGGTAACGACGACGGCGATACCTGACTTTGCTAGGATATCAGCTGCTAGGGTGGCCCCTGCTGCATCGGTTAAGACTGCTGTTGCACCCTGTCGCAAAGCATATTGGATAAAAGCGGCACCATGTACCGTACTGCCAGGCATGGCGGCAAACAGGGTTCCTTGTGTCACCTGCCGGCTATCCACCGCGATACCCGTAATCCAAGGGTTTTCCCCTCTTTTGGCGGTCAGACCTAAAGAAGTCAGTGGGACGGCCTGTCTGCCCATTGGGGAACGCTCTTTATCAGTTGCTGCTGGACAGCGTTATATCAGCGATACTGCCCGGTTCAACAGTTGGTCGCAGCCCTAGCAACGGCGCAACGCGACGGACCATCTCTGCGGCAACTGGAACCGCTGTCCAGCCAGCGGTGCGGCGCGGTTTGTCGCCTGATGTTTCAACGGGTTCGTCCAGAGTGACGATCAAGACATATTTAGGATCATATGCCGGAAACATCCCGGCGAAAGTAGCAATCACCTTGTCTTCGTAATACCCGCCCGTTGGATTCGGCTTGTCTGCCGTCCCCGTCTTGCCGCCAATATGGTATCCCGGGACCTCGGCAAAGCTGGCCGTTCCTTCGGTAACCACAGCGCGCAGCATCTTGCGAGCATCTGCGGCCGCACGTTCGGACATCACTCGCTCTCCCGGCACGGGGGCATATTGCTTGCGTAGCGTTGGCGTAACCTTGCGACCGCCATTGGCAATTGCCGCATATCCGGCCGCCAAATGCATCGGGCTGGACGATAGGCCATGCCCATATGAGATTGTTACTGTGCTCAATTCTGTCCACTTTTGCGGCAACAATGGTTTACCGTTGGCCGCCTCGATGATCTCGAACGTCGTAGGTTCGAAAAAACCTAGGCTCTTCAGGAAGTTCTGCTGACGTTCTGCCCCGATTTGCAGCGCCAGGCGCCCGGTGCCTCTGTTGGAACTGTGCACGATAATCCCAGTAACCGATTGCTCACCGTAGTTTTTGTTCCTGAATTCCCCGATGCGAAAGCCACCGACCTTCATCGGGCCGGACGTATCAATCACAGTGTCAGCGGTTACCAGCCCCAGATCCATGGCCTGTACAGCAGTAAATATCTTGAACACCGAACCCAGTTCGTACACGCCCTGCACCGAACGGTTAAACAGGGGGCTGTCAGATGCATCGCCTGTAAGAGAAACGCGGGGTCGGTCATTGGGGTCGAAAGACGGCAAGGATACTGCGCTGATCACCTCACCTGTGTGAGCATCCATCAGAACCGAAGTTGCACCCTTTGCGTTCATCAACTTCATACCGCCATAGAGAATCCGTTCGGACGCGGCCTGGACCGTCATATCAAGTGAGAGCTCCAACGGTTTGTTGCCATTGGCTGGATCTCGAAGATAGCCATCGAAGTATTTCTCGACGCCTGCGACGCCGATCACCTCTGCACCGTGCACACCTTCGCGACCAAAACTGGAACCGCCCATAATATGGGCCGCAAGCGCACCGTTGGGATACAAACGCATGTCGCGCGGTGCAAACAGCAAGCCCGGTTCCCCGATGTCATGGACGGCCTGCATCTGCTCAGGACTTATTTTCTTCTTTATCCACAAGAACTTGCGCTTTCCAGTAAAGTCGCGGATCAACCGTTCCTCGTTTAGATCGGGAAACACCTTCATCAGTTTTTTTGCGGCCCGTACCGGGTCGATCATGTGATGCGGCTGCGCGTAAAGCGCGCGGGTTTCAAAATTAGTGGCAAGCAAGTTGCCATTGCGATCCACGATATCGGCACGCGTGGCCGAGATCACCGAGCCGGGAGCGGCGGCGCGTGGCTCTGTCGGGTCGGTGGTAGCGATGACACCCATCCGTGCGCCTACTACGGCAAACGCACAGAAAAAGAACACGCCCAACACCAATAGACGGCCCTCGGCGCGCTGACGGGACGCATCGCGCATCTGTTCGTGACGGATGCGTTTGTTTTCACGTTCAATCGCATCGGGGTTTTCGCCCTTTTGGCGGGCCTCAAGAATACGGGCGAGCGGGCGCAGCGGAGTACGGATCATTCTGCGACCTCCATGGAAGAAACATCTACGCCATCGGTAATTTCCAACAACGGCAGCTCAGGAAGCGGCGGATAGCTGACTTGGTCAATCTGCCCAAACTGGTCAGGGTGTAATGGCAGCAAGTTCAGTCTGTCAAAATTCAGCTCAGCCAGGTCGCGCAGACGATCAGGACGGTTCAGATATGCCCATTCAGCCTTAAGAACGGCAAGCCTGCTATAGGCATCCCGGATTTCGTAGCGCAGTCCATCCGTGTCGCTAAGCGCTTTCTGGGTCGCATAATTTTCGCGGTAAGCCCAGAATGCCAACCCGATCACGCAAAGCGTGGTGAGGATATAAAGCACTGTTCTCATGTGGATAATCCCTTGACCATAGGCATGCCGATAGATTTGGCGTCGACCGAACCGGATGGTGCATCCGTGCGAATAGCCACTCGCAGCTTGGCTGATCGGCTGCGCGGGTTTTCTTCGAGCTCTTGCGCATCCGGCCCGATGGCCTTGCGCTTCTCTACCCGGAATTGAGGCGCTTCGACATGTAACTCTGGGGCATACCGGTTGGCATTGCCCCCCGTGCCTGCGCGTGCTGTCAAAAACCGTTTGACCATGCGATCTTCGACCGAATGGAAGGTAACCACCGCCAGTTGACCGCCAGGTTTCAGCGCCCGCTCAGCGGCCATAAGTCCTTCGAACAATTCGCCGTATTCGTTGTTCACAGCGATGCGCAGCGCTTGAAAACTGCGGGTCGCAGGATGCGATTGACCGGGTTTTGAACGTGGCAGGCAGCCCTCGACGAGCCCTGCAAGCGCAAGTGTTGTCGTGATCGGAGAATCCTGCCGAGCCCTGATGATGGCCTTCGCGATGCGCCGACTGGCACGCTCTTCGCCGTATTGGAAAAGAATATTGGCAAGCGTTTCTTCTTCTGCGCCATTGACCAGATCAGCGGCAGACGGGCCTTCTTGGCTCATGCGCATGTCTAATGGACCGTCGCGCATGAACGAAAAACCACGTTCGGCAAGATCCAGCTGCATCGACGACACGCCAAGGTCCAGCACGATGCCGTCCAGATCTTGGGCATATTCGTCCATCCTTGAGAAGACGCCCTGCTGCATGACAATTCTATCGCCGTAGTCGCCCGCCCACCCCTGTGCCATTTCAAAGGCCAGCGGGTCACGATCAACCGCAATCACCTGGTCGGCACCGGCATCAAGCAAGCCGCGGGTATACCCGCCTGCGCCAAAGGTCCCATCCAGCCAGCGCCCCGCAACAGGAGCCACGGCCGCCAGTAACGGGCGGAGTAAAACGGGTGTGTGGGGGGCAGAACCGGTGTCAGTGGCGGCGGACATGACGCTTACGACTCCGGCTTACGGTCCAGGAAAATCAGCGGGTCAAAGTCTTCTGGCAGGTCGTCCAGCCATTCCTCTTCGCGTGCTTTTTCCTCGGTCTCGTAGGTCTCGGGCTTCCAGATTTGGAACGTGTCGCCGGCCGCAATAAAGAAAGCTTCTGCGTCCAGGTCGATCTTGTTGCGCAGCTTGGCAGGCAACACCAGGCGTCCGGTCTCGTCTACAGATGTAGGAAAGGACTGACCGTGGAACAAACGCTGAAGCATTTTGCGTTCCATTGATCCGCGCGGCAAGGCATCGATCTTGTTATCGACCTCTTCTATCGCGCCCATGGTGTAACATTCCAGATAGTTGCGGCGGCTATCGCCATACACAATCACCAGCTCGGGAGCACCTCCATTTTGCCAGTTCGTATCATTGGCTTCCAGCACACGCCGAAAAGAGGCTGGGATAGATACCCGCCCCTTCGTATCGACTTTGTGTTGGCCTTCGCCTCTGAACCTGCGGCTCACGTGTTTGCCCCTGCCTGTGACGCCTGCGCGCCTTAAATCGTTGCCCCTGCGGTGGAAGTAAAAACGGCGGGTTGATCTGCTGCCACTGATCAACCCGCCGCCCGTCCCGCATTTGCGGGGAAGTCCGACTGCGCGCGCCACCTGGGGGGATGTCTGCTCGCTCGCGCGCCGGATCTCTTGGTCTGATGAAAGCGAGGTGCCTGTATGAACCTGCTAGAGTTTTTATTTGGTCTTGGGGTCGTTTGGTGCCCCGTGTCTCGTCCTCATCCGATGAACTAGGGATGCCATGGGAATTCATGGGCGTCCACAGTTTTTTTCACTTCGGGACACTGCATTTGGTTTTGCACAGGCATGAAAAACAAGATCTAGCAAACTAGTTTGGATAACTTTGCGTATATATAGATATAATTTAACTTACCCACACATCATCTAGTAATTTATTAAACCGGGACAAATTTCCCACGGTTTCCCGTAAAAAATGAATCCACACAGTTATCCACAAGACGTGTTCCCGACTTGTTCCACATGACACCTGCTCATTGCAACAAGTTTCAAGGGTAATGGCCTTTAATCGGCTAATTTTGGCCGAATCATATTCGTTCGATACAAAGGGCGTTTTCTCCGTGTCCCACGAAATCCCATGGTCGCGAAGCTATGCTCTCTCCCTACATGCCAACGGTGTTGTTTTCCTACATGCGCCAAAGACACCGCTAAGTGATGCTTGGTCACGCGCATAGGGCTCGCGGAGCATGCAAAGCGCACTATAGCGATGGCCCGTCCACGAGCAGAACCCGCAAGATCGTTGTGTCTCATACCTGAGCGCTTGGTCTCGTATTAGATTTCTCGACCGGAAAGGTATGCAAGCAGTCACTAGACCATCGGGCATCGACGGGGCTGCGTACGGCGGTCTAATTATAGTCGGGGGTTATAGTCACCTAAGGCAACCCGACAGCGCGGATCACGGCGGCGTCAGATCACGGCCTAAGCCATACCGCTCTCTATCAGGCCCTGCGCAATCTTGGCATAGGCTTGTGCCATTGGGCCATCACCTGCCGCGATGGGGGTACCATCATCACCTGCCAGACGGGTTTCAAGGTCAATCGGCAGACTGCCCAACAAGGGGACGCCGATCTTTACTGCTTCGGCCGCCACGCCACCGTGGCCAAAAATCTGGTGTTCGGACCCACAATCAGGACACACAAAAAGCGACATATTTTCAATCAGCCCCAAAACGGGGGTCTTGAGCGTATTAAACATATCAATGGCTTTACGCGCGTCGATCAACGCAACGTCCTGCGGTGTGGACACCACGATCGCACCAGAGAGTTCGGACTTGGTACACAAGGTCAACTGGACATCGCCCGTTCCCGGCGGCAAGTCGACAAGCAAAACGTCAAGCTCGCCCCATTCAACCTGCCCAAGCATCTGCTGCAATGCCCCCATAAGCATGGGACCGCGCCAGACTACGGCCTTGCCTTCCTCCATCATGAAGCCGATCGACATCAATGTGACACCATGAGCTTGTAGCGGGATAATGGTTTTACCATCCAGCGAAGCAGGGCGCTTATTCACACCCATCATGCGCGGTTGGCTTGGGCCGTATATATCCGCATCCAACAAACCGACCTTGCGCCCTGCCCGCGCAAGCGCGACAGCAAGGTTCGAACTGACGGTAGACTTACCCACGCCCCCCTTACCTGACCCAATAGCGAGGATGCGCTGTACACCGGTGGGCTTGGTCGGCCCAGCTTGGGGCTTGGGGTGCCCTCCGATCTTCAGACTTGGAGTTGCCGCTTTAGGGGCAGGCTCGTGAGCAGTAAGAGCAACCGTGACCGAGGCGACGCCTTCTAGATCTTGTACTGCCTTTTCAGCAGCATCGCGCAACGGAACCATCTGCGACGCCACCTGAGCATTCGGTGCCTCGATCACGAAGCGCACGATATCGCCTTCGATCGTCAACGCTCGAATCAAATCATGCGCCAGAATGGATTTTCCGTCCGGCAACATGACTCGCGCCAAGGCGGATTCGACTTCTGACTTGGTGATTGGCATTGCGTTTTTCCTCTTTGGGTCACGTCTGACATGGCAGTTTTTCGCTAAATCACAAGGGTCCGTTCCAGTTATGATCAGATGAACAGCAAGGGTCCAAAAATTCGCATAAATATTCATCGGTCTTCGTATGTTTTCGCTGCATAGCAGCATTGCGCATTTAGTAATTGTGCAAACGCAGCAAATGGGTCAGAAAGGGTTCAGGAAAGCGCAAGGCGCGGACCAATAGAAAGACCAGTCACATTCATCCTCCTCCCGAATGTGACTGTTTTAGGCGGCGATACCCTTCCTCCTCCCTGGTAT
>DRFG01000196.1 GCA_011050655.1 Roseobacter sp. | reverse complement strand
CAATACACGGCCGATAGCGGTAGCGTCGAAGTCTTCGGGCAAGCGTTGCCACCGGGAAATTCGCGTGCAGCCCTAGAGGCAGGTGTGGGTATGGTGCATCAGCATTTCACCCTTGCCGATAACATGACTGTACAAGAGAACATTTCTTTGGGGTCGCAGTCTCTGTTAAAGTTTGCAATTAACAAGGCTGAAATAAGTAGAAAGATTAAACAGTTATCGGATGATTTTAATCTTAAAGTTGATCTTGAAGCTAAAGTCGCCAGCCTGACTGTCGGCGAACGACAACGTGTTGAAATTCTCAAGGCGTTGTACCGTGACGTTAAGATTTTGATCTTGGACGAGCCCACAGCCGTATTGACGCCGCAAGAGACAGATGACTTGTTCGCAACGCTTCGTCTTGCAATTGCGAACGGTTTATCGATCGTGTTTATTTCACATAAACTCCATGAGGTTATGGCCATATCTGACCGTGTTTCGGTGCTGCGTCACGGCAAGCTCGTAGCAGAGGTCGCCACGGCGGATACATATAAGGAAGCGCTTGCTACGTTGATGATGGGTACCGGTGCCGTAGCGCCGGATATTACGTCCGCTTCACCCGGTAGGGATCTATTTTCAATAAACAAAGTGAGCACTCCTAACATCGGAAGCATACCTGGTCTCAAGCGGGTGTCGCTGAAGTTGAAAGCGGGGCAGATTGTTGGCTTGGCCGGGGTGTCGGGCAATGGACAAGCCGCCTTGGCTGATCTGGTGGCGGGGCTGTGTACACCGGCGCAAGGGTCGATAGAACACCATGGCAAGACGTTGAAAAAATGGTCGCCGCGCGATGCCGTGAACAAGGGCATCGCCCGCATACCAGAAGACCGGCACAAGACAGGCACGATCGCAGACTTCAGTCTCACTGAGAACGCTATTCTCGAATGCTACAATTCTTCTCACTTCAGTAACTCAGGATGGATGCACTGGCAGAAAGCCCGCGCCTTTGCTGTTGGTATAATTAAAAAATACGACGTACGCTGCCCCGGTCCCGATACCCGTATCAGGCTGCTGTCGGGCGGCAATATGCAAAAACTGATCCTTGGTCGCGTGTTGGAAGCGGCACCCGATATTGTCCTTGCCAATCAACCGGTGCGAGGGCTCGATATCGGCGCGGTAAATTATGTCCACAGCCAACTTCTCGCCGCACGTGATCGCGGTGCGGCCGTTCTGTTGATATCCGAAGATTTGGACGAAATCATGCGGTTGTCAGACGTTATTCATGTCATTTCAGGTGGGCGCTTGTCGCCCGGGTTTCTTCGCGGTACCAAATCACCCTCCGAACTGGGGGGCTGGATGGCAGGCCAAGGGTTTGACGAACAGGTGACACATGCGTCTTGAACCGATCGCCAATCCTTCGTTTTCTCGTAGTGTCGTCCCTCCTGCGCTGGCCATAGCGGCCACCGTCGTTATCGCATCGTTGCTGGCGATGATCGCGGGTGCAGATCCTTTCGCGGTACTGGGGTTGATCATCAAGGGAGCGTTCGGAACGAAATTCGCCTTGCTGGAAACGCTGAATCGGGCGACGCCGCTGATTTTTACCGGACTTGCCGTTGCGGTCGCGTTTCGCGCCCGGTTCTGGAATATCGGTGCCGAAGCGCAGTTATACGCGGGCGCTTTGGTTACAGTCGTACTGGGAACTGGTGCGTTACCTTGGCCCGGTTTTGCTTTGATCCCGATGCTGGTGTTATGTGCGGTCTTGGCCGGGGCGCTTGTGCTATTGGTCCCGGCGGTCCTGAAAACCCGTTTCGGGGTGGACGAGGTCGTGACGACCTTGCTGCTGAATTTCATTTTTTTGCTGTTCATTTCGATGTTGCTTGAGGGTCCGTTGAAAGACCCGATGGGGATGGGGTGGCCAAAGTCGGCACGGTTGATCGCTGACGCGCGACTGCCGCGTATGTTTGAAGGGTTGAGACTGCATTGGGGGTTCGGATTGGCGATCCTTTGCGCCGTGGCGGTGTGGGTGATCCAGACCCGCAGCACATTAGGCTACGAGATGCGCGCCGTGGGGCTCAACCGAGAGGCGGCGGCTTTTGCGGGGATCCCGGTGAATAAGGTTCTGGTCAAGACGGCACTGCTGTCGGGCGGACTTGCGGCGTTGGCCGGGTTCAGCGAAGTGGCGGGATTAAAGGGCAGCCTGACGCTCGATCTGTCGCCTGGGTTTGGATATACCGGCATTATCGTCGCAATGCTGGCGCTGTTGAATCCCTTGGGGGTAATCGTCACCGCGATGTTCGTTGCCGGTATTTTCGTCGGTGCCGACAGCATGAGCCGCGCCGCCGCTGTTCCGACCTATCTTGCTGACATGATGCTGGCGACGGCGCTGTTGCTGATGGTGCTTGCAATCATGCTGACCCGGTTTCGGGTGCGGAGAGAGTAATGGAAATCGTCGACATCCTCATCTCGGCCAGCTTCTGGGCCGCAGTTATACGCATAGCAACACCGCTTATCCTTGCCACGATGGGTGAATTGATCTGCGAACGCGCCGGTGTTCTAAACCTCGGCATCGAAGGGATCATGGTCGCCGGCGCGTTCGCGGGATGGATGGCGGTATATTCCGGGACCGGGCTGTGGACAGGCGTCGCAGTGGCGATGGTCGTGGGGATGCTGTTTGGGTTGCTGCACGCAGTGTTGACGGTGCCGTTTGGGCTGTCGCAGCACGTAGTGGGGTTGGGGGTGACCTTACTTGCCACATCATCGACCTATTATGCGTACCGTCTGGCTTTGCCGCAGGTAACCAGCCCGCCCAAGATTGCTGCGTTTCAAGCTTACGAAATTCCGATATTGTCAGATATTCCGTTGCTGGGGCAGGCATTGTTTTCGCAGACCCCTTTTACCTATCTGGCGTTCGCATTGGTCGCAGCGACCAGTGTCATGCTGTACCGGACCCCCCTGGGGTTGGCAGTGCGTGCAGCCGGAGAAAGCCCCGCAGCGGTGGCCGCGCAAGGGCTTTCGGTTACGGGCATCCGTATGGGCGCCGTGATTGTCGGCAGCGGCTTCATGGCGATGGGCGGGGCATTTCTTACCATGTCGGCGTTTGACAGCTTCTTTTTCGAAATGGTGAATGGCCGCGGTTGGGTGGCGATTGCGCTGGTCGTATTCGGGTCATGGAAGCCCGGCAAGGCGCTGTTAGGCGCGGTGCTATTCGCGGGTTTCGACGCATTGCAAATACGTGTGCAGCAAACCAGCTTTGGTGCCGACATCCCGTATCAGATATTTCTGATGACACCCTATATTTTGTCGATCGTCGCTTTGATATTGGTGTCGCGCCGCGCCCAGGTTCCTGCGGCGCTGATGATACCGTTCAACAAAGGAGAGCGTTGATGTTTGACCTGATCGTCAAGGGGGGCACGTTGCCGGACGGCCGCACAACCGATATCGGCATATCGGGCGGCAAGATCACCGCTATCGACGCGCTCGGCGACGCCGAGGCCGCCGAAGTCATTGATGCCACTGGCGATCTGGTCAGCCCGCCGTTCGTCGATCCGCATTTTCACATGGATGCTACCCTGTCTTACGGTAAGCCTCGCATCAACGCATCGGGCACCTTGCTGGAAGGCATTGGCCTGTGGGGCGAGTTGAAACAGGTCATGACCCAGGATGAGGTCGTAGCAAGAGCGCTGGATTATTGCGATTGGGCAGCGTCCATGGGGCTGCTGGCGATACGGTCGCATGTCGATACCTGCGATGATCGGCTTTTGGGGGTCGAAGCGCTGCTGCACGTTCGCGAGCAGGTCAGCGACTATATCGACTTGCAGTTGGTGGCGTTTCCGCAAGACGGGTTTTATCGTGACCCGACCGCTCGCGAAAACACCATTCGTGCGCTGGATATGGGCGTCGATGTTGTCGGCGGCATTCCACATTTTGAACGCACAATGGCTGACGGTGCGGCTTCGGTGCACGAATTGTGCGAGATCGCCGAAACCCGTGGCCTTATGGTCGATATGCATTGCGATGAAAGCGATGATCCCTTGTCGCGCCACATCGAAACCTTGGCTGCCGAAACGACGCGTTTGGGGTTGCATGGCCGGGTCACGGGGTCGCATCTGACGTCGATGCATTCCATGGATAATTATTACGTGTCCAAACTGTTGCCGTTGATTGCCGAAGCCGAGATCAACGTCGTTCCCAACCCTCTGATCAACATCGTTTTGCAGGGGCGTCATGATACGTTTCCCAAGCGCCGCGGGTTGACGAGGGTCAAGGAAATGCTGGCGATGGGGATCAATGTCGGCTGGGGGCAGGACTGCGTTCTTGACCCTTGGTATTCACTGGGTACGGCTGACATGCTCGACGTAGCGTTCATGGGGTTACACGTCGCGCAGATGACCAGCCCGGACGAAATGCGCACGTGTTTTGACATGGTGACCAACGCCAACGCACGTACGATGGGGCTGCGTGATTACGGGTTGCACGTCGGTGCCAAGGCGTCGCTCGTGGTATTGGATGCCGGTGACCCAATCGAAGCGCTACGCCTGCGCGCCAATCGTCTATGCGTTATCGCCAATGGTAAAGTTATCGCGCGTGGCCCACGGTCTGATGCTACGCTTAGCCTGCCGGGACGCCCTGGCAGTGTCGTGCGGCGGCACACCAACTCAGCTTAATTCGTGCGCAAAATCCAACCATATCGGAAGGTGATCCGACGCCCGTTGTGCTTCGGGAGTATCGAATACGCCGCCGCCCACCAGCTTTAGTGCGTCGTCTATGGCGATCCGGTCCAATGCGGCAAGCGGCAGGCGGGCGTGAAAGCTTTTGCCCGGAGCGTGGATCGTAAAGTGATGCGCCAGCCGTCCTAGCCCGACGTTCAAAGACCATTCGTTCATGTCCCCGGCGATCAGGGTCGGACGGGTTGATCTTTCATCAAGGTGGGCGATAAGCGCTGAAAGCTGGGCGCGGCGGGACCTTCGCATTAGGCCCAGGTGGGTTGCGATGATACGCAAGGGCGTCCCGAGGATATCCACATCAACGACCATGGCACCGCGCGGCTCTGCTCCTGGCAGGTCTAGGTGTTGAACATCGACGATCTCTGCCTTGGGATTCAGTAGAACGGCATTGCCGTGCCATCCTATGCTTACCGGACTAGGGACCGGGACGGCGATCAACCCGGTCTCAGCCGTTAGTGTTTCTACCGGCAATGCAGAAGGACGGGCACCCAATCTCATATCGGCCTCTTGCAAGACAACAATATCGGCGGCCAGTTCGCGCACGATACGCATGGTGCGGTAGGGGTCGCGTTGCCGGTCCGTCCCCTTGGCCTTACGCATGTTATAGCTGGCGATGCGAAGTGGTGGCTTGGTCACAGCACTGGTGCTCCGATGCGAAAGACGCCTTCGGCCAAGCGCCTGATCAAGGAGACATTGCGTACGACGTTGTGGCAATCGCCTTGACGTGCCAGAAACCATTCCGTCAGTGTCGTCACGCTTGGAGCGTCATAAAGGAATAGCATCACCTCGAAATTGAGGAGCATGCTGCGCACGTCAAAGTTAGCGGTGCCAACGATGCCGACATCGTCGATCAACGCAGCCTTGGCATGGATCATCGACGGTTTGAAAAAGTGAATTTCCGCCCCGGCATCCTGAACATCACGCAGAAACCCCCCGCGCGCGAAATCGGCGATCCGCTGATTGGATTTCTGCGGCACGATAATTCGGACATCTACGCCGCGGCGTGATGCGATACGCAAGGCATTGGCCAATGCTTCGGTCGGCACGAAATAGGGGGTCGCGATCCAGATGCGCGATTCTGCGAGGTGGATCGCCCGGATGAGCCCGTCGTGAAGCGGGTCCTCTGCAATATCGGGGCCGGAAGGGACAAGTTGCACGGTGGCATTTCCGCCCGTTTTGGGGGCAGGCGTGGTAACCTGTGGCGTGGGCATGCCCGAGGCAACCTCCCAATCCGACCGAAACACATCGCAAAAGGACTGCACCGAAAGCCCTTCGAGAGTGAAAGCAAGATCCACCCAATATCCTGGCTTTGGCGTGTGGGTCATGTAGTGATCTGCAATATTCATACCGCCGGAGAAAGCGCGCGCGTTGTCGGCGATGATCATCTTGCGATGGTTGCGTAAGTTCAGGTGACCTGTGCCCGGCAATTGCAGAATGGGCGAGAAAAATAAAACCTCGCCACCTGCGGCTTTCAGCGCTTTCAGTGCCTCATGTGGACCCCGCAGCGTGCCCAATCGGTCCATAAGCAGTCGGACATGGATACCGGCTTTTGCCTTGTCGGTTAAAGCTTGGACAAAGTGTTTCGCGGTGCCGTCATTCGCGATAATATAAAACAGCACATCAATGTTGTGTTCAGCACTGTTGACCGTGTCCAAGGCAGCTTGAAACGCCAGTTGCGGACTATCGAGCAACGTCAGGCTTTGAGCTTCGAGAGCGGGGGGCATTAAGAAATGTTGAAAGGTCGCGTCAAGCGCATGAACGGGTGTGTGTGGGTCTTCTTTCGTGGTAAATAATACCGGCTCGTATCGGTTGCCCTGCTTGCGAAACCCGAGACCCAGAAACAGCGGAGCCGCCACATAAGGCAGCATGATTAGAAACAATATCCACGCGACAGTAGATTGAGGGCTGCGCCGCTGCTGCAAGAGAATAAAGGCCACGAACAAAGTCAGAAAGATAAGACCTACGACTTCGATGTGGGTGGTTATAAACGAGATCACTGGCAACCCTTGCGTTATGCTTGGGGTCAGGACCCCTGTGGCCGGGAATTTAGCACATCAACAGATGAAGGCCACAGGGAGGTGCATTGTTTTATGCAGGCAGATGAATGTTGAAACGATTACGGATCATCTGGTCGGTCTGTGGGTTGAACCTCGCTGCTGACCGCTCTGACAAGATCTGTTCCTTGCGGGCCTTTGCTTTAGCAAGCAGGTCGGGTTTGCCAAGTTCGGCCCATTCCTTGGGCGAGGTGCGATCGCCGAGCGCAGGATAGATGTATTCGGTCTGCATCAGGCTCAGCGTCTGGTCCGATCCCAGATAGTGACCTGGGCCGCCGATACACGTCGCTCGCATTACCTCTAGGCTGACGCTGTCCTCGGTCACTTCGATGCCGCGCACGCAGCGCAACGCCTGACCGATCAGATCGTCGCCCAAAATCAACGATTCGAGGCAGAACCCCAGCAACGACGCATGCATACCCGCCGCCTCGTACACCATGTTCAGGCCCGACATGCCCGCCATGACATTCGACATTGCCTGTTCCCATCCTGCCTGCATATCCGGCAGCTTTGCATCCGCTACCCCCGCCGCGGCGCCGCCCGGTAGGTCGTAGTAGCGGTGCATCTGGGCACAACCGGCAGTCAGCAGGGCCTGTTCGCCCGATCCGCCCGACATGGCACCGGTGCGCAGGTCGCTGACAAACGGCCATGTACCAAAGATCGCAGGGTGACCGGGTTTGATCGCATTGACATAAACCAGGCCAGCGAGGCATTCAGCCACAGCTTGAACGATAGCACCGGCAATGGGGGCAGGGGCGGTCGCGCCGGCCTGACCTGCTGAGAGCAATAGGATTGGCATGCCGCCTTCGATCAATGCTTCCATCACCAGACAGCTTTCGGTGGCGAATTTCATCGGCGGCACGACGAAACAGTTCGAATTCGAAACAAAAGGCCGTTCACGCCATTTATCTTCGCCCCCGGCAATCATGTGCAGCATCTCGAGCCCATGCGGCACGAAAGAGGGTTCCGTAAAAGAAACTCCTACGTGTTTGGTGGTTCCGGCGCAGCAAGCATAGATCGTGTTCAGGTCCATCTCGAGGTTATCGGGAATGTCACGGCACACCATGGGGCGCTGAACGAAGTGCAGATTATCAAGCTGGTCACAGATCCGCGCGGCGTCATGAAGATCCTGCACCCCACATTCGCGATAGGTTCGTCCGTCGACATCGACGAGATGCACGGCGGCACCGGCGGTACCATAGTGGACCTTGGTGCCGCTAAGATGCAGATCATGTTTAGGGTCACGTGCATGCAGCGTGATCGAGCGGTTGGCCTTGGCGATGGCGTCTTCGATCAGCGCGCGGGGGAACCGCAAACGGCCATCATCGCCAAGTATGGCACCCGCACGTGTCATATGGGCGATGCCGGATGGTGGTGCGTCGGCCAGTCCAATCTGCTCCAACGCATCGAGGGCAGCTTGGTGGATGCGGTCCATGCCTGCTTGGGTCAGCGGATTGAATGTGCCGCCTGATAGGCCGGGGCGCACCGGGCGCAAATGATCAGCCAATGGTGCGGCGCGCGCAGCACGGCGGGCGGCGCGGCCACCCGAGCGATGAGGAGTAAGAACAGTCATGGGAAATATCCAAGGTTGGGAAAGTTGAAAAGCTAGATTTCAGCCCCTTGGAGAGGCGCGCCCCGTGCTGCGCGACCTCGGTCTGCACCGATGGTTCGGGCAACGCAGATAGCTATGCAACGCTTTGTTTCCATACGGTACCCTCCGTGATGGTTCCAATGCTGCGAAAATAAATTTGGCGCTTCTATCCTATTTGCGACGTAAAAGCCTTTAGCGACCTTCTATGTACGTCTCTGGGGTTATCGGTGCGGGAAAAGCACTGACACAAATCGGCAACATTGTTCCGATCACCAACCTGTGATTGGGCTAATGCGCAACCAGATCCTAGTTGCAGCGTTGTGTCGATGAAGCGGGAAACGCCCGCTCGGATACGTCTTTATCGAGGAGTTATGATAATGAAACGCACTATGAAATTCGCCTCCGCCGCAGTTCTGGCCTCCACCGCATTTGCTGGTGGTGCCTATGCTGGCAGCCTCTCCCAGCCAGTGGTCGAACCCGTAATGATGGCCCCAATGCCTGCGCCAGATTTGAGCAGCGATTGGACCGGCTTCTACACCGGTTTGCAGTTGGGCTATTCTGATGCAGATGGTCCGGGTACTCTGGATGGTAATAACGGTTCGTATGGTTTCCACGCTGGTTACGATTATGACTTCGGCCGCTTTGTTTTGGGTGGTGAACTTGACTACGACAAGACCAACATGGACCTCGCCAACGGTGTAGCTCAGCTTGACTCGATGTCACGTGCTAAGCTGAAAGCCGGCTATGACCTTGGCAACACGCTGGTTTATGCAACCGGTGGCTATGCCCGTGCCGACACATCCTTTGGCAACGAAGATGGCGCGTTCTATGGTATCGGTATGGCATACAAAGTCACCGACCGTTACACTGTTGGTGCCGAACTTCTTGAAAACAAGTTCACCGACATCAACAGCACAGCCGGTGCAGATCTTGACGTAACAACGTTCAACCTGCGTGGCTCATACCGCTTCTAAAGCGCACAGTATCATCACAGGCTAGGGAACGTCTTCATCGACGTTCCCCAGCACATACACGTGATGATATCTTGCAGTGATGCCCGAGAGGGCGAAGGCCGGGGGCTATTAGCCCTTGGTCTTTTTTTTATGCGGTGAGCCCATCAGCATATTTACATAACGTGCTGAGAGCTTTGGAAAATTCGCCGTCTTCAATCGTCATCGCGACACGGATGTGACCAGCGGCGGCGGCACCAAAGCTTTCGCCCGGCATCACCGCAATATGATGTTGATCCAACAGCGCATGTGCAAACGCTTCGCCCGTCATTCCGGTGCTACGTATATCGAGCATCAGATACATTGCGCCGTCCGCCGGCACGAGTGAGACCGCGTTTTGACCGGCAAGAATGTCTTGGGCCAATCCGCGACGGCGCTCGAATGGCGCGGCTATTTCTGTCTCGAAAGCGGGACCTTTCGACAGGGCAAACAGTGCCGCGTCCTGGATATAGCCCGGCACACCGTAAGTGGTGTGCGTGGCAAGATTGGTAAGGTGTTCAATTGCCTCAGCAGGGCCGACTATCCAGCCACAGCGCGACCCGGTCATCGCATGGCTTTTGGACATGGACCCGACGACAAGCGTACGCTGCGCCATGTCAGGTAGCGCTCGCGGGGACAGGTGCTCGCCGGTCCATACTTGCGTGTCATATACCTCGTCGGATATCAGCCAAAGGTCGTAATCTATGCACAGCTGCGCAATGCCGTCCAACGTGGCACGGGAATAGACCACACCCGTTGGGTTATTGGGTGAATTGATCAGCAGTGATTTTGCCCCGGACGCTACCGCCGCGATGGTTTCGGACCGCGGTTGAAATGCATCCTCGGCGCGGGCCTGTACGGGCTGTGGTACAGCGCCGACACCCCGGATCGTGCCGGGATAAGTGGCATAGTAGGGGTCGATATACAGCGCAGTGTCACCTGAATCGCACACAGCCGCATGAGCTGCGAACAGCGCGGCTTGTCCGCCGGGGGTGATCAGCACATTGTCACGCGTCGTGGGAACACCGGTGCGTTCCTGAACACGTGCCGCCACTGCGTCGCGCAAGCTGTCGGTGCCGGGCACCGCGGCATAGCCCGTGTGCCCAGCCATCGCCGCACGGTGCATTTCCTGCAGGATCGGCGCAGCCGTGCGGATGTCATGTTCGCCGATGGTCAGTTCGGTAACCGGTACCCCGTCGCCCATCATCTGGCGGGCCTTTAAAAACACGCCCCAACCATCAGAACCGCCACCAAGTAGATCTGTTATGCGCGATGAAAGTTGCATGGCCTGGCTCCGTTATCCTAAATGAAAGATGCAGGGGCGCAGAGCAGCGGTGATTTGTCAATCAGGCTTGACCCGTGGGCCATGCTCGGGCTACGCAAGCACCATGAACACGAACACACTCATTATTTGCTGTATAACCTGCTAAGACCTTCCGGCGGGCCTGTTCACAACGTTTTCTTCCCGAGATTTCTGTGCCATGCCCGCGCCATCCTTGCGTAAGGGCGCGTCACATGACCACGATCAAGCTGCACAACACTAAAACCCGCAAGCGCGAGGTTTTCACGCCCATCGATGACCAGAATGTGCGGATGTATGTCTGCGGGCCGACGGTCTATGATCGCGCCCATCTGGGCAACGCGCGCCCTGTCATCGTATTTGACGTATTGAACCGGCTGCTGCGCCATGTGTACGGCGAAGATCATGTGACTTATGTGCGCAACTTCACCGACGTCGATGACAAGATCAACGCGCGCGCAGCCGAAAGTGGCCGGACCATCGGCGAGATCACAGATGAAACCACGCAGTGGTTTTTGGATGACATGGCCGCCGTCGGAGCGCTCGAGCCCGATCACATGCCCCGTGCCACCGCGTATATTCCCCAGATGGTCGAGATGATCGAAGGGCTGATTGCCAAGAGCCATGCCTATGCTGCCGAAGGTCATGTGCTGTTCGCTGTCGAAAGCTATAAGAAATATGGTGCGCTGTCTGGTCGGTCGATCGATGATATGATTGCGGGCGCGCGGGTCGAAGTGGCCCCCTACAAGCGCAATCCGATGGATTTCGTGCTGTGGAAGCCGTCTGATGTCGCGACGCCGGGGTGGGACAGTCCTTGGGGGCGCGGACGTCCGGGCTGGCACATCGAATGTTCGGCTATGGCGTATGAGTTGTTGGGCGCTCATTTCGACATCCATGGTGGCGGCAATGATTTGATGTTCCCGCATCACGAGAATGAGATCGCCCAAAGTTGCTGCGCGCATCCCGAAAGCGAATTTGCCAATGTCTGGATGCATAACGAGATGTTGCAGGTCGAGGGCAAGAAGATGTCCAAGTCGCTTGGTAACTTCTTTACCGTGCGTGATTTGTTAGATCAGGGTGTGCCCGGCGAGGTGATCCGGTTTGTAATGCTGAGCACGCATTACCGCAAGCCGATGGACTGGACGGAGAAGAAGCGGGAAGAGGCGGAGAAGACGCTAGAAAAATGGTATTTTCGATTGGCTGAGGCTGGCTACTCGTCTGATATGGTGAAAATGTTAATTGCGGAAAACAGGTGGAAACCTGCCGAAGAAGTAATTTCTGCTCTACGCGACGACCTGAATACGCATGGTGCAATCACAGCTTTGCGGAAGCTGACTTCGGTTGGCACTGCGGTATCGATTAGCGAGTTTGCAGCGTCGCTCGATTTCTTAAACCTAGTGGGAGATTGGGATCAGCTTGCTCTGAAAGCGGGCATTGGAGTCACCTCTGTTGGCGATAACGAAAGCAACAGCGTGATTGCAAACGCTCTGCTGAACCGCCAACAGGCGAAGAAGTCGAAGAACTTCCAAGAAGCAGATAGAATTCGGGAAATGTTAGAAGACGCTGGTGTCAAAGTAATTGATGGCGCAGGCGGCACTTCATCGTTTGAGTTGGGTTCAGACTTTGAACCAGCAAAACTGGACGCGTTGAAATGATGCGCTGGGGGTCCGGCGTTGGTGCTTGTGCAACGTACGGGAGTGAGGGGCCAGCCCCTCACGCTCCCCGGAGTTTACTTGGCAAAATGAAGGAGGGATCGCTGCGATGACCCGCGAACGCCTTTATATTTATGACACGACTCTGCGCGATGGGCAGCAAACCCAAGGGGTGCAGTTCTCGACGGCCGAGAAGATCACCATCGCTCAGGCGCTCGACACTTTGGGGGTCGATTATATTGAAGGCGGTTGGCCGGGGGCAAATCCTACTGACTCTGCGTTTTTTGATACGGCACCGGCGACGCGGGCCAAGATGACAGCCTTTGGCATGACCAAGCGCAACGGTATGTCGGCGGAAAACGATGATGTTCTGGCCGCTGTGATGAACGCGGGTACCGATGCCGTTTGCCTCGTTGGTAAGACCCATGACTTCCACGTGTCAGCCGCGCTTGGTATTACGCTTGAAGAGAACACCGACAATATCGCGCGCTCGATCAAGCATCTGGTTGCGCAGGGGCGCGAGGCGCTGTTTGACGCTGAACATTTCTTTGACGGCTACCGAGCCAATCCCGATTACGCATTGACTGCTATCAAGGCGGCTTACGCTGCGGGCGCGCGCTGGATTGTACTTTGCGACACCAATGGTGGCACCATGCCCGCCGAAGTCGGGCGTATCACGGCAGAGGTTATCACCGAGGGGATCCCCGGCACCCATCTGGGCATTCACACGCATAATGACACCGAAAATGCGGTTGCGTGCTCATTGGCTGCAATTGATGCCGGTGCGCGGCAGGTCCAGGGCACGTTGAATGGTTTGGGCGAGCGCTGCGGAAATGCCAATCTGACGACATTGATACCGATCCTGCTGTTGAAAGAACCCTATGCCAGCTGTTTTGAGACCGGCGTCACGCTGGACGGGTTGGTCAGCCTTACGCAGATCAGCCGTTCGCTGGACGAAATCCTCAATCGTGTGCCGATGAAGCAAGCAGCTTTTGTCGGGTCATCGGCCTTTGCACACAAAGCGGGGTTACACGCCAGTGCGATTCTCAAGGATCCATCGACCTATGAGCATATCGAGCCGTCATTGGTGGGCAATGCGCGCATCATTCCCATGTCGAACCAAGCCGGCCAATCTAACCTGCGCCGGCGTCTGGAAAGTGCCGGGCTAACGATCAGCAAAGGCGATCCGGCGTTGGCGCAGATTTTGGACGAGGTTAAGGCCCGAGAGGCTGAAGGCTATAGCTATGACACTGCACAGGCGAGCTTTGAGCTGCTGGCGCGTAAGGTCTTGGGGCAGATGCCCGATTTGTTCGAAGTCAAACGCTACCGCGTCACAGTTGAACGGCGCAAGAACAAGTATAACCAGATGGTGAGCCTATCCGAAGCTGTTGTCGTGGTTAAGGTAGATGGTGAAAAACGACTTTCAGTGAGTGAGAGCATGGATACAGAGGGTTGTGATCGCGGACCTGTTAATGCGCTCTCTAAAGCGTTGGTCAAGGATCTTGGGCAATATTCAGCGATGTTGGAAGACATGCATCTGGTCGATTTCAAGGTCCGCATTACCCAAGGCGGGACCGAGGCGGTGACCCGTGTCATCATCGACAGCGAAGACGGGCAGGGCCGGCGCTGGTCGACGGTGGGCGTGTCAGCGAACATAGTCGATGCGTCGTTCGAAGCGCTACTGGATGCGATCCGCTGGAAACTGATCCGCGATAGCAACGGATAGAGAGTTGGTCTGATGGAATTTGACGCCGACCTGATTGCCTGCGCGGGGATTGTTGAGCGGGCCGACGCTTTGCGGTTTCGCGCCACAATGGCGGCACCGTTGGAAGCGCGGCGCGTGTTGTTTCCGCTTTATGCGTTCAACATAGAAGTGGCACGTGCCCCTTGGGTAACGCAGGAAGCGATGATCGCCGAAATGCGCCTTCAGTGGTGGCGTGATGTCTGTGAGGAGATCGCCAAGGGTGAACCGGTACGCCGCCACGAGGTTGCTACTCCGCTTGCTGCGGCAATTACTGCTGACGACGCGAGGCTGCTTGATGGGTTGGTCGCAGCGCGACGCTGGGATATTTATCGTGATCCGTTTGAAGATGCCGCACATTTCGACGCGTATATAGATCAAACCGCCGGGAACCTGATGTGGGTTGCTGCACGGCGCTTGGGCCAAGCGGACGAACGTACCGTACGCGATGCCGCCTATGGTGCGGGCGTGGCTGCCTGGCTAGTCGCGATACCGCGGTTGGTGGAGCTCGGGCGGGTCCCGCTGCTGGATGGCACCGAAGAAGGTGTCGCAAAGTTGGCCGATCAGGCGCTAAAACGGTTGCATCGGGCACGCCGCAACCGCGACAAGGTTTCCAAAGCTGCGAGGCCCGCGATGTTTTCCGTCGCGGCCAGCGACAGAGTCTTGCAATCTGCCATTGCACGGCCATCGCGTGTAAGAGAAGCAGTCTTGCCGCCGCTGGACCGATTTGCGCTGTCATGGCGGGCCGTTTCCGGGCGCTGGTAGAAAGCGATCACGCGTGGGATGGTGTCGGGCGGCGAATCATGAGCCAGATCAGCGCCCCCCCCGCTAAGACCAGAAACGGTATCATGGCCATATTAACGGCGGACCATCCTTCGATAGGATCACCGCCTGAGCAGTTCATAAGCCCGCCGCTGGCAAGTGATGCAAAGGTGACACCGCCGAACACCAACAGATCGTTCAGACCCTGCATTCGACCGCGTTCATGGGGGGCATGTGCCCCAGCCAACATTGAAGTGGCACCGATAAAACCGAAATTCCAACCGATGCCGAGCAAGATTAGCGCGATGTAAAAATTGTTCAGATCTACGCCCTGGAGCGCAACTACGCCTGCAAAGGCAAGAATGGCGAGGCCGAGGCCCACGATCTTTTCGACCCCAAACCGCGCAATGAGGTGCCCGGTGAAAAAAGAAGGTGCATACATCGCCAAAACGTGACCCGTAACCACATGCGAGGCATCGACGATGTCAAACCCGGAGCCGACCACGGCCAAGGGTGTTGATGTCATCACGAGGTTCATCAACGCGTAGGACACCATGCCACAGATTACCGCGACTGCGATGCGCGGGGTGGTCAATAGTTCCATGCGCGTCCGGCCCTTGGGCGCATCAACGCTGGGAACAGGCGGCTTGGGGATGTCGAGAAAGGCGAATAAGACCATTCCGACCGCGTTCAATGCAATTGCCGCGACGTAGACCGGAAAGAACCGCATCACGGTGGCCGCCCCATTGACCCCGGTTAACATACCGACCAGTTGGGGGCCGATGATCGCTGAAATCAGCCCACCTGCCATTACATAGGAAATTGCCTTGGGGCGAAATTCGTCCGACGCGGTATCGGTTGCGGCAAAACGGAAGAACCCTTGTGAAGACATGTAGATGCCCAAGAGGTAGCTTCCCAGTAAAAAGAACCCAAAGCTTTGGACGGTCAATGCATAAGCGCAGATCGCAGCCCCTGTCATACCCCCGGTCGCGCCGGTAACAAACCCGGAGCGCCGTCCAAGCCGCTGCATCACTGTCGACAACCACGGTGCAGTGGTCATTGACCCGAACACGATCATCGAAATCGGCAACGTCGCAAGGCATGGATTTGGCGAAAGTTGTTGGCCTGCCAATCCTCCGATAACGAAATACATTGGCATTTGGCTGCCGAGAAAAGCCTGTGCTGCAACCAAAACGGTCACATTTCGCTTGGCGCGGGTATCATCTATCACTGTCATTGCGAATGCGTAGACCGCGTTTCGGGGGGCTGCAAGCCCCTTGCGCCCGAGAGCCTGCTAAACGATCATCATTCCATGACGAACAGACCAAACATTCTTTTGATAGCCGGCAGTGCCGAGGCGCATGATATAGCCTCTGCGTTGTCACGTTCGACCATGTCTGCGCAGGCGATCTTGCGCCGGGTTGAGCGTAGCTTTGGCCCCCTGAACGTGCCTTCGCAGATTTGGACCCCCGGTTGTTCCGCGGAAATGCAGGGTTATTTTGCTGCAAATGGTATCACCGCAATCTGCGATGCAGGGCACGGCTTTGATGCAGATGTATCACTCATCGCAGCCGAAGCGGCGCGGCGATCCGGTCTGCCTTATGCACGTTTGGTGCGGCCTACGTGGTCAATCGTACCGCCTGCGGAACGCGCCGCTTCGGTCGCACAGGCCGCAGCGATGATCCCTATTGGCGCGCGGGTGTTTGCTGCCACCGGGCGGGGGACGATCGACGATTATGCACCCTTCACCGGCCGCAAGCTCTTTTTGCGTCAGGCGAACGCACATGTCCGCAACCCACTGCCCGAATTCGCCGAGGCCGTCTATGGCGGGCCCCCGTATACCCAGGCACAGGAGGTGGCGTTGTTCAGGCAGCTTGATATTGATACATTGGTGTGCCGCAACGTAGGCGGCCGACCAAGCCGGCCGAAACTGGACGCAGCGCTGGAATTGGGGCTGCGGCCAATTGTGATTGATCGCCCTGCGCCGCCGGAGGGCTCACAACAGCTTGCCAGCCGACAGGCCGCCTTGGCTTGGCTTAAATCCCTATGACCACAGGGCGTATTATCACGTGTGACGCCGACGTCGCCGAGGGGGCGGCGTGGCTGGCCGCGCGTTCAATGCAGTTTGCCGCAGCCCTCGAGGCGATTGGGCCGTTGCCGCTGCGCTTGCGCAATGACGGATT
>DRFG01000195.1 GCA_011050655.1 Roseobacter sp. | reverse complement strand
GCAACGTTTCCGGTGACCGAAATGCATCCAACCCCACCTTGGGCATTGAACCCGTGCGCCGTAGCATCTTCACCTGAAAGCTGGATAAAATCCGGCCCGCAAAGCATCCGCTGGTCACAGACCCGCGCCAGATCGCCGGTGGCGTCCTTGACCCCGATGATGCGGGGCAGCTTGGCGAGTTCGGCCATCGTGGCAGGCATCATGTCCACAACCGACCGGCCTGGAATATTATAGATGATGATCGGCAGGCCGCAGGCTTCGTGGATCGCGGCAAAATGAGCAATCAACCCGGCCTGGGTTGGCTTGTTATAATAGGGCGTCACCACCAGCACCGCATCGGCTCCCACGCTTTCGGCATGTTGTGCAAGACGGATACTTTCGGTGGTATTGTTTGACCCAGCACCCGCCACTACGGGTATGCGGCCTGCTGCGGCCTTGACGACCTCGGCCACGACGGTTTCGTGTTCGGCATGGGTCAGCGTGGGCGATTCACCCGTGGTACCGACCGGGACCAAACCGTTTGACCCTTCGGCGATGTGCCATTCGACCAGTTTCTTGAGCGTGTCCAGATCCAGCGCGCCGTCCGTGAACGGCGTGACGAGTGCAGGTAATGAACCTTGTAACATAAACACGCTCCTATTCTTGCGTTGCTGGGCAAGCGCCCGATTGCTGACGGCAACACGATGAGTTGGAACCCACCACACCATGGCCTATGTTGAAAGGCTGTAGCCTTTGACCAGTAGGAAATGCAAGTGATGAGAAGCGCCTTCGCAACACTGATGATGGTTTTTGCCCTCGTCTTGCCAGCACAAGCTGAACGCCCCAGACCGCTGGGGTGGGCGATGGACGCCATGCGGGCAGGCAATTGGGACAATGCCGCCTTGATCGCACAACGCGACGGACCTGTCGCAGCTGATGTTATCGAATGGCATCGGCTGCGAGCTGGCGGCGGTACCTACGCAGAGGTCATGGATTTTCTTGCCCGACGGCCTGATTGGCCAGGCGAGGCGTACTTGCGCAAACGTTCCGAAGATGCGGTGATAAGGGAAGGCGACGAAGCTATCCTTGAATTTTTTAAGTCGCAGCCACCTCAAACGTCTCGGGGTGTGCTGGCCCACGCCGGTGCCTTGATCCGCGCCGACAGGTTGGGTGAAGCTCAGGCGCGTTTGGTCTTGGCGTGGCGCACGATGCCAATGGACAATACCTCGCAGGCGCTTTTTCTGGCAGACCACGGCGCTTTGCTCAAACCGCACCATGCAGCACGGCTAGATGAAATGCTGTGGCAACGCGATCACAACGATGCGCTGCGAATGTTTGATCTGGTAAGCGATGCCGATAAGGCCCTTGCCCAGGTGCGCATGGCTTTGCAAAAACGCGAAGGTGATGTGAACGCCATGATCGATGAATTGCCGGCGGGCGAGGCAAGCGACCCGGGCCTTCAGGCAGACCGCTTTGAATGGCGTATCCGAAAGGGGTTTCAGGAAAGCGCGAAAGAATTGATCCTGTCGCAATCTGTTAGCCCCACTGCCCTTGGTCAACCATCGGCGTGGTCGAATCGGCGGCGGGCACTGGCACGCGATGAAATGCGAAACGGCGACCCTGCCCGCGCCTACGAGATCGCATCCAAGCACTTCCTTGAAAGCGGGTCTGATTTCGCGGATTTGGAATGGCTGTCCGGCTATCTTGCCTTGAGGTTTCTAAAGAAACCCAAGCTGGCGCTGACCCACTTTCAAAAGCATGACGATGCTGTCGAATCTCCGATTAGCCAAGGTCGTGCGGGCTATTGGCAGGGCCGTGCCCTAGAAGCCATGGGCGACGCAGATGAAGCTGCCAAGGCCTATGCCCAAGGCGCGAAGTTTCAGTCTTCTTTCTATGGGCTTTTGGCGGCGGAACGCGGCAATGTACCCTTTGATTTAGAGCTTGCTGGCGAACCCCCGAAACAGGATTGGCGCACATCCCCCCTATCCCAGGCTCCGCTGTTTCAGGCTGGCATGCTGTTGCAGGCGTCAGGGGAACTGGACACCGCTGAACGCTTCTGGACACACTTGGCGGGACAATTGGTCGCCGATGATGCTTCATTGCTGGGTCAGGCCGCTATCGACGTCGGGCGGCCCCACCTCGCGGTTATGATCGGCAAACGCGTTGCACAACGCGGGATAACGATAGCGGCGCCCTACTATCCGCTGCATTCCGCCATAAAACTTGATTTGAATATGTCCCCGGAAATGGTGTTGGCCATCGCGCGGCGAGAAAGTGAATTTGACCCCGGTGTTCAAAGCTCTGTAGGCGCAAGGGGGCTGATGCAACTGATGCCCGGAACTGCGCAAGATGTCGCAAAAGGTCTTGGCGTCATTGCACAACACGCTACGGACCGTTTGATAGCGGACCCCGATTATAATGCGCTCTTGGGGTCGGAATATCTATCTCAGATGTCAGGCCGGTTTGACGGCAATGTCGTCATGGTGTCTGCGGCATACAACGCAGGCCCCTCGCGCCCTGCCGGCTGGATGCAAACCTATGGTGACCCGCGCAAGGGCGATATAGATATAGTCGACTGGATCGAAATGATCCCGTTTCGGGAAACCCAGAACTATGTGATGCGCGTTACCGAAAGCCTGCCGGTCTACCGGGCGCGTTTAGGCAAAGACCCTCTGCCACAGCTATTCAGCGAGGAGTTGACCGGGTCGACGCTGTTGCCGTTCGCGCCAAAAAGTAAATAGCCCAGCCGCAACGATAAGCCCCGCTCCGACTGCGACGTTGGTGCGGATATTTTCGCCGAATACCGATATCCCGATTATGCTGGCAAACACCAATTGCAAGTATGCAAAAGGCTGGACCGCGCTCGCTTCAGCGACCTCGTAACAGCGGATCAAAAGCCAGTGTCCCGTGACCCCCGTGACACATAACAAACCCATGTACACCCAATCTGGGCTGGTCATTGGTTCCCAAAACCAGATGCCAATAAAGGTCATGGCTATGGCCCCCGTCACTCCTGTCCAGAAAAAGCTTGTTGCGGTTTTGTCTTTGCGGCCTGCGTATCGGGTCAGCAAGCCATAGACCGCAAACAGCGCCGCTGCGACCAAGGGAATTGCCGCTGCCGGGTCGAAAACGCTCATCCCCGGTTGCAAGATAATCAGCACCCCGACGAAACCCACACCGATCGCCGCCCATCTGCGCCAACCCACACTCTCCCCAAGCACCGGGCCAGAAAGGGCAGCGACCAACAACGGGTAGCAAGTAAAGACAGCGTGGCTTTCAACCAACCCCAAGACCGTGAAGGCGACAATCATCACGCAAATTTCCGCCGCAAGCAAAAGTCCGCGACACGCCTGCAAAATCGGCTGGCTGGTCTTGGCTGCGGCACGTAGGCTGCCACTATGGCGTTTAGCTATCGCGATAACAAAGGCTGCGAAGAACCAGTACCGGATCATCACCACCATCAGAACATTGTATTCAGACGCTAGATGCCGCGATAACCCATCCTGAACCGCGAATATAAATGTAGTAAGAACCATCAGGGTGATGCCCAGCGGAACGTTGTTGGATTGCGCCATCGCAGCGGCGCGGTTTGTATCGCGGCTCACACGCGTACAGCGCGCGTCATGTGACGTTTGCGGCCATATCCTGTGGTACGCTCTACGGCGAAACCCGAAGTCTCCAAGGCGCGACGCACTACACCGGCAGCAGTATACGTCGCAGCCGTACCGAACTGTGCGGTATGGCGCCAGACATCAGCCATCAAGTCAGGCTCCCACAGCTCTGGGTTTTTCGCCGGCGAAAATCCGTCAAGAAACCATGCATCTGCTAACCCTTGCCAACGCGGCACAGTCTGTCGGGCGTCCCCGATGATCACCGTCAGTTTAATATCCCCAAATTCAAATTCGCCCCCCTGAGGGTTCCACGCCGTAAGCAGGGCATCGCGCTTGCCGCCAAAAGCTGGGAAAGCTTCGTGCGCTTGCGCCATATCCGCCTGCGTCATCGGGAATGCCTCAAACGAGGTGAAATGCAGGCTGCCCAAGCAGCCTTTCTTTTGCCACGCATCCCATGCGACAAGAAAATTCAAACCGGTGCCGAACCCCAGCTCTGCAATGCGGAACCCGTCACCAAATCGGTTCGGAAGATCATTGCCCTCAAGATATACGTGGTGAGTTTCTTCGACACCGTTATCAAGACTGAAGTATGGGTCGTCGAATTTGGTCGACACAGGCACACCGCTGTCATTCCATTCAATATCAGCTGTCTGGTTCTGCATGGTGCGACCTTGTGCTAAGCGGGCTTTAGCGAACACTGTGCAAAAAGGACAAGGATTGGCAATGGCCGATATAACAATACGCGGTGCTGGTATTTTTGGTTTATCGGTGGCTTGGGCCTGCGTGAAACGCGGTGCGTCTGTCAAAATTATAGATCCGAACGGCCCGGCATCCGGAAGCAGCGGTGGCATTGTCGGCGCTTTAGCCCCCCATGTTCCAGAGAATTGGAATGCCAAGAAAGCCTTTCAGCTTGATAGCTTGCTGATGGCCGAAAATTTCTGGGACGATGTGGATTCCACCGGAGGAGGCCAGTCAGGCTATGCCCGCAATGGCCGG
>DRFG01000194.1 GCA_011050655.1 Roseobacter sp. | reverse complement strand
TGGTCAGATCGACCGTGCAGATGTCAAAACTATTCTCTCTGAATGACATGGTCTCGCAGGTTTCCGCCATCAAAGGGGCCGTGCCCCAAAGTATCAGCAAAATCAGCGCTGCCAGCCTCTTCACGACTCACCTACGTCGCTCTCCGGGGCATCGGCATCGCGCCGAACCACATCTTGCGCCAGCATACGCCGTGTATCGTCCATGCGGTCATAGGTTTCATCCAGTTGGAACCGCAGATCAGGCGAATACTTCAAAGCCAGCTTGCGCGACATTAAACGGCGCAACTCGCCCTTGTTGCGCGATAACAACTTCAAAGCGTCTTGACGCCCATCCCCACCTAACGGCAGCACATATGCCGTCGCGATCTTTAGGTCGGGTGAGGTGCGCACCTCACCGACGGTTATAGACATACGGTTTAGCTCAGGGTCGTGGACATCCCCACGTGCCAAAACATCCGATAACGCGCGACGAATCGTTTCCGCTACCCGAAGCTGCCGTTGTGACGGGCCAGAGCCCTCATGAAACTTGTTTTTTGCCATATCCTTCATCTAAGGGGTTGTTGTGGTTTTGCCAAGCAGGTCGCCGTGCGCTAGACCCAAGAGCAACAAGGAGACGATCATGAGCGATAAAATTGGGATAACAATTACTGGTGCTTCGGGTCGAATGGGCCAGATGTTGGTTACGCTGGTTTCTGCCTACGACCGGGTGCGCCTTGTCGGAGCGATTGAAAGGGCGGGTCACGATTGGGTCGGCCAAGACATCGGTACCGCGATGGGTGGGGCGGCTTTGGGGGTCATCGTTACCGACGACCCGAGCGAGGGGCTCGCACCGGCACAAGCGGTGATAGACTTTACCGCCCCTGAAGCCACGATCGAATTCGCAAATCTAGCCGCCCACAACAAGATGATCCACGTTATCGGTACTACTGGCATGTCTGCGGATCAGATCGCCAAGCTGGGACCGGCTGCGCGTGATGCGGTGATCATACGGGCGGGCAATATGAGCCTCGGGGTGAACCTACTGACACAGCTGACCAAACAGGTGGCCGCAGCGCTGGACGAAGATTTCGATATCGAAATTATCGAGGCGCATCATAACCAGAAAGTAGACGCACCTTCGGGCACCGCTCTTATGCTGGGCGAAGCCGCCGCCGAAGGACGCGGTGTAGCGCTTGACGATGTCTCTGACAGGGGCCGCGACGGAATAACCGGGGCGCGACAGCGCGGCGATATCGGTTTTACCGCCATTCGCGGAGGCGACATTGTGGGGGAACACGACGTACTTTTTGCAGCAAACGGCGAACGCATTATTCTGCGTCACGTCGCATCGGACCGATCGGTCTTCGCACGCGGGGCCATCAAAGCGGCCCTTTGGGGGCAGGGCAAATCGCCGGGCGAATACGATATGCTCGACGTTTTGGGTTTGAAAGACTGACCCTATTAGCGGCGATTTCTGACGCGGGGTTGAAACTAAATCGAAGGGTGCGGCGTATATACTTCATGCTCAGCTAGGGAGAAGATGATGCGACACCTGCTTTTCACCGCATGCGTGACCGTTTTTGCCATGAGCTCCGCAGCCCAAGCGGAATATCAAAAGGTACAAAGCCAGGCTGACTTTATCTCGGTCGTAAATGGCAAAAAGCTTACCCGCCCATTGGTCGAACTAGAGGTGTCACCCACCGGTGCCATAAGAGGTACCGGTGCCGCCTGGAAAGTTTCGGGGAAATGGGTCTGGAAAGACGGCTATTTTTGCCGCAGCCTTGAATGGGGCGAAGACGATCTGGGCTACAACTGCCAAGAGGTGGCCGTAAACGGTGCCAAGATCCGTTTCACATCGGACAAGGGTGCCGGAAAATCAGCGAGTTTTTCTCTGCGTCGACGCTAGTTTATTGACAGCAGATCGCGGGTGACCACGCGTAGAGCGTCAGAAATCGACCGCGATTCCCTTTTTCTCCCAATCTCCATATCGCACCGGTTCTGGGCCATCTCGCCCCCCTAGCTCCCGTGGTATTTCTACGGTTTGGGCTTTTGCACGACGTTCCGCCGCCTCTGCCAACGCCCGCTGGGCTGCAGGTGCCAGCTCTGGCGTGATCAATGGCAGCGGTTCGGGCGATGGCTGGGGTGGCAGATCGGGTCCGGGTTCCGGGATCGGCGTCGGATCATGCGGTGGGGTGGGCATCGGGGGTCTACCTGCTTGGTTCATTTTCTCATCCTCTTGAGACCACGGTCACCTTGATATACGTCGGATACAAGCCGAGACAACCCAGGCACCCTTAGGAAGAAAGCGTTTTATATGTCAGACACCGGCGTTCAAGCCCGCAGAAGTGCTGTATATCTATTGGATATGATCCTGGGTGAAGAACGCTTGATGTCCGAGCTGTTGGCCGCCGGAGTGCTGGATAAGCTCCCTCCGGACGACCGAGCACGGGCGCAGCGGTTGGCAATGGACACCTTGCGCGGGATGGAGCGTGCAGACCGCATGCTTCAAAAACACCTATCGAAATACCCCCCTCTGACAGTACGCAACGTCTTGCGGGTCGGCACGGTAGAGCTGGGTCAGGGTGGTGCTGCACATGGCGTGGTGAATGCGATGGTCGAACTGGTCGCGACCCATAATAAGCTGGGTCACCTGAAAGGGCTGACCAATGCCGTGCTTCGCAAAATTGCCGCTGATGGCCCCGCGTGCGAAGACCGATCGGTCCGATGCGACGTGACGCAGAATAATGCGTTCGCCGTTTGCTGCAAAAAGTACGTCGTGTTCCCCCACAATGTCGCCTCCGCGAAT
>DRFG01000193.1 GCA_011050655.1 Roseobacter sp. | reverse complement strand
GTCCACTATTGAACGGTTTTCTTCTTCCCTCGCGCTGATCTGGCGCCCGCGCAATGCTGCGATTTCAGCCATGGAATCACCACGAAGGCGGATCGCTCTGAGCGAAATCGCGAGCATCCCGGTAAGCAGGAAGCCTGCGATCAGAAACAACCAAGGAGTTCTGCCGGGAAAGAGACTGTCAAACAAAGCTGTGCTTTGGTAGTGGATTGTCCAAGATCGGCCAAAAAATTCAACGGTATACTGCCTCAAATAGGCGCCCATGATATGTTCGTTCGCTTCATCACTCGCATAAATGAGCGTTTCTGGATCAGCGACGGTGCCATCATAAACTTGGAAATCAAAGGTTCTGTGCTGGTCCGGGGTAAGTCCCTGCAACAGGTTGCGCCCAACGAAAGGGGCATACACCCAACCTAAGAAGTCCCCCCTCTCGGAACCCGGTTCCTGAAAGAGTGGGCGTAAAAGCAAAAAGCCGGGTTGCTTGGTTGCGTCTTGGACCAACAAAATCCGCGGAGTAAGCTGTGGCAGCCCGGTTTCGCGTGCCCGCTCAGCTGCGTCTCGGCGCCCTTTTTCAAAGCTGATATCAAGGCCGACGGCTTGTTGGTTTGGTCCAACAGGAGCGATATATTTAATGATGTATTTCACATCATTATCGGTGATCGGATGCACCCGAAAGTCTGATACACCATCAGCACGCATTTTGTTTACGACTTCTTCTAACCGATCTGCTGCTACCGGTTCGATAAATCCTATACCATTAATACCCGGCAGATAGGTCTCGATTGACAGGCTCTGAACATAGGTCTCGAAATCATCATATTCGGTATTTTCCGAAGCCTGCATCATTCCGGCTGCGCCGTTAAGACTTTGCAGGTAGAGATTCATTCGACTTTGCAGGGCGGTAAGCGCGCTATCTGAGACCCGTTCAAATTCTGCGGTGGCTGCAATTGAGTTTTTGCGCTGGCCGTCGATAACAATCCCGACTGTTAGGAACAAGCAAACAGCTATTAACAGTAACTCAAGACGTTTGAACAAGAGCCATACCCACTTCCATACTCGAGACTTAAAGCCAAACCAAACCAACGTGAGTAAGGAAATCGACCCTGATTAAACTGCTCAATTCTTCATTTTTAAGTCGCTCAATGATAGGTAGCAAAAAGTTGCCAAGCAACTCTTATTGCGGAATACCCATCTAATTGTAGCTATATAGCGACAAAGCTATCTCAGTAGCGCCACCAAATGCGGGTAAATCAGATCGGAATTACAACTACAGCCCTAAAGTCATTTACATTTGTCAAAGTCGGTCCTGTAATAACCTGCCCTCCGACCCGCTCAAAAAACCCGTGTGCATCATTCGCATTCAATGCGGCTTGCGGATCTATAGCTACCTGACGGGCACGCTGTAATGTATCTGGTCCAACGATCGCGCCCGCGACTTCTGCGCTACCATCTACACCATCAGTATCACAGGCCAGCGCCCATATGCACGGCGCTTCATTCAAGGCAATTGCCATAGCTAACGCATATTCAGCGTTCGGGCCACCCACACCGCTTCCACGCCGGGTTACCGTCAGTTCTCCACCCGACAGCAACACAACGGGCATGTCACCGGCAGAAAGTTTCGCCTGCTCGGCTAGAGCACGTTCAGCGTGCTGTTGTGCAATTTGGCGTGCTTCGCCCTCTACATCGTTACCCAAACGCACAACACGCAACCCTGCTTTGGTCGCCAAGGCGTCGGCGGCGTCCAGCGATTGCCGGGGAGCGGCGTAAATCCGGTTCTCAACGCGCGACAAACGGATATCATCAGGTGCAATTACGCCGGATGCCTTTTTCAAAGCCTCCGTAACCGAGACTGGCGCAGCAATATTCCACCGTTTGACGACCGCCATAGCATCCGAATTAAGCGATGCATCCCCTACCGTTGGACCTGATCCAATCATGGACATGTCATCGCCAGGGACATCCGAAATCATCAGTGAAAGCATTAATGCAGGATAGGCCGCCGCCGCAAGTTGACCACCTTTGACCCGTGACAGATGTTTACGCACCACATTCATTTGCTGGATGGGTGCTCCGGAGGCGAGTAAAGCCGCGTTGACCTCTTGCTTTTCGGCCAACGTGATGCCGGGCAAGGGGGCCACCAGCAAGGATGAAGCCCCGCCAGAAATCAACGCCAGCACAAAATCATTCTCGCCCAAGCCTTGCAATAACTTCAGCATGCGCACTGTTGCGGCCTGACCAGCAGCATCAGGCACGGGGTGGGCGGCTTCAATAATCTCGATACCCTGACAGGGGCGAGCATAACCATAACGAGTAATTACCAGACCTTCGCACGGCCCCCAAACAGCCTCGACTGCTTCGGCCATTCGCGCACTGGCCTTACCAGCCCCGACGACAACTACCCGTCCTTCAGGTTTTGGGGGCAGATGACGCGCGAGGCTTTGCATCGGGTCCGCGACCTCGACGGCGTGGTCAAACAAGCGGCGTAGAAGGTCAGCGGGGTTTTCGATTTTCATAAAATAGGGTCTCGACTTAGTTCAATATCCAACAGCGCAGCCGTCCTTACGGTGGTCGGAGCCAGCAACGTAGCCGTCGATGTGACGTGCGATCAACTGCGCTCCGCCAAAACCGAAAGCGTTGTCAGGAGCCTCGCGAACAATCTTATGTCCCATGGCTTCCAACGCCTCAACCGTCTTAAGGGGCATGCTGCTTTCAACAGCAACTTCACGCCCCGACACAAACCGCCAACGCGGGGCATCGCTTGCCGCTTGCGGCGATTGCTGATGGACCATCATTCGGGTGATCATCTGCACATGACCTTGCGCCTGCATCGGCCCTCCCATGACGCCAAAGCTCATCAATGGTGCCCCGTCCTTGGTCACAAAACCGGGAATGATGGTATGAAACGGGCGTTTGCCCGGGCCGATACGGTTGGCGTGGCCCGGCGTGGTCACAAACCCGGCCCCCCGATTTTGCAGGCTGATCCCAGTACCTGGCACAACCACGCCAGACCCGAAGCCCATATAATTTGACTGGATCAAAGACACCATGCGCCCCCGGTCATCAGCTGCGGTCACATAGACCGTTCCGCCGTGCTTTGGGGCACCTTTTGACGCAACCTGTGCTAAACTAGGGTCTATGGACGCCGCACGCCGCGCCAGATAATCCGGCGCTAACAATACATCTGGTTCGATATCCATATGCGCAGGGTCGGCGACAAAACCTTCGGCATCCGCCAAGCCTAACTTGATCGCCTCTATCTGGAGATGCAACGCCTGAGCACTGTCCGGAGCATGTGACCCCAAGTCAAAATGCCCAAGGATGCCCAAGGCGGATAGCGCGGCTATACCCTGACCATTTGGAGGAATTTCGTGCAATGCGACACCGGCATAGTTCTGTTGCAACGTACCGCACCAGTCGACACGATGCGTTGCCAAATCGTTTAGCGTCAATGCCGACCCATGCTGCGCCGCGTCGTCGGCGATTTTCTCCGCTAATGCGCCAGTATAAAAATCAGCACCCTTGGTTTCAGCTATAAGGCGCAGCGATCTTGCCATGGCTGGATTGCGAAAGGTTTCGCCCGCCCGGGGCGCGCGACCCCCTGGCAGAAAACTCTCTGCAAAGCCAGGCTGTGCGCCTAAAACCTCACCGCCCAGTTGCCACAGCCGCGCAATAATCGGTGACACCGCGAACCCGTTTTCAGCATAGCCAATGGCGGGGGCAAAAAGTGCTTCGAACGGCAGGGTGCCAAAGCGCTCAGACAATGCAACCCATCCTGATACCGCCCCCGGTACGGTCACGCTGCCCCATCCCCGTTCAGCGACCTCATCCGACGCTAAACCCGCAGGCGATCGGCCGGACGCATTGAGACCGTGCAATTCTGCCCCGTCCCATACTATCGCGAAAGCATCACTGCCCAAACCATTGCCCGTCGGTTCTACCACGGTCAGGGCGATTGCCGCCGCAAGGGCCGCATCCACGGCATTCCCACCTTGATACAGCATTGCCAGCCCGGCCTGAGCGGCCAGAGGTTGCGAAGTGGCGACGACATTGCGCGACAACAAAGGCCCTCTGCGCGTGTCGTAAGGGTTTGAAAAATCCATATTTTAACCTCAGTCCTTAAGCGCAACCAGTGCAAGCGACCAAATAAACCAGATCAAGCGGTCTGTTCAAACAGGCGCTTACGGGCGGCGGCGTATTCTGCGGCCAGCCGGTCCACAAGCTCAGCAGCAGGTACAACATTCTTGACAGCTCCGATACCTTGACCCGCACCCCAGATCTCCTTCCAGCTCTTGGGTTTTTCGCGGTCAGCACCAAAGTTCATATTTGACGGGTCAGACCGTTCAAGGTTGTCCGGATCCATACCCTGAGCTTGGATCGAAGGTTTCAAATAGTTGCCCCAGACGCCGGTAAACAAGTCTGAATATACAATATCGCTAGCGCCGGACCCGGCGATCATCTGTTTATAGCGCTCATCCGCGTTTGCTTCGCGTGTCGCAATGAATGCAGACCCCGCATAGCCACCGTCAGCCCCCATAGCCTGCGCCGCCAAGATGCTATCACCACGGGCAATCGCCCCAGACAAGAACACTGGCCCATCGAACCATTCGCGAATTTCCTGAATCAACGCCATAGGTGACAACGCCCCGGCGTGTCCGCCCGCCCCTGCGGCCACCGCTATCAGCCCGTCCGCGCCCTTTTCTATCGCCTTTTTAGCAAAACGGTTGTTGATGATATCATGCAAGACAACCCCGCCCGCCCCGTGCACCGCTTCGTTCAACCATGTCTGGGCACCCAAAGACGTGATCCACAATGGCACCTCATGCTTGACGCAAATTTCTACGTCCCGCTCAAGCCGTGTGTTGGACCGGTGCACAATCTGGTTAACCGCATAGGGTGCAGCCGGCGTATCGGGGTTTGCCTGATTGTGACGATCCAACTCTTCCTTGATGCGCGTCAACCATCGGTCAAGCTCGATTGGTTCGCCTTCGGCTTCGCGGGCGTTCAGCGCGGGAAAGCTGCCGACGATGCCCGCCTTACACTGGGCGATGACCAAGTCGGGGTTGGATATGATGAAAAGTGGGCTGCCTATAAGCGGAATGCGCAGATTATCGAAAAGAGCGGGTAGCGTCATATTTTCCTCCGAGAACGTATTCTTTTGTAGGCAACCTGTCAGGACTCGACAGCATTGAAAATGACAAACGTTGCGTCCGTCATTTCCTGTGGTACCGATAGAAAGTTATACTGCTTCGATTATTGTGACATTTGCGATGCCGCCGCCCTCGCACATGGTCTGAAGACCATATTTCTTACCGCGGGCATGTAGACTGTGCACAAGCGTCGTCATTAACCTTGCGCCGGAGGCCCCCAAAGGATGGCCTAAAGCGATAGCACCGCCGTTTACGTTAAGCTTTTCAGGGTCAGCGCCGGTATGCTTGAGCCATGCCATCGGAATCGGGGCGAAAGCTTCGTTCACCTCGAACAAATCAATGTCACCAATTTTCATACCGGCACGTTGCAGGGCGCGGTCCGTAGCAGGCAGAGGCTCTTCGAGCATGATAACCGGGTCGCCAGCCGTTACCGTCAGGTTAATAATTCTAGCCTTCGGGGTCAGGTTGTATTTTTTTAAAGCAGCTTCGGAAACGACCAATACCCCCGCTGCCCCGTCGCAAATTTGCGAAGCATTCGCAGCCGAGATCATGCCGTCTGGATCAAGCAACTTAACGTTGGAAATTGAATCAAGTGTCGCGTCATCGCGAATGCCCTCGTCACGGGTGTGCATCCCGCCCTCTACCTCAAGCGGGATGATTTCAGTATCAAACACACCGGTATCGCAGGCAGTCTTGGCGCGGCGGTGGCTTTCTAATGCAAAACTGTCGAGTTGTTCGCGGTTGAATCCATGCTTTTTGGCAACCATTTCAGCACCGATGAACTGGCTGAAATTCTTAGTACCGTATTTGGCATCGATGCGGTCACTAAACGGGCCCTCGCCGATCCCTGCCTTAGCATAAAGAGATACGTTAGACCCCATCGGAACCCTGGTCATACTTTCAACGCCCATGGCTACTACTACATCTTGCGTACCAGACATCACGGCTTGTGCAGCGAATTGAACGGCTTGCTGCGAGCTTCCACACTGCCGGTCGATCGTGACGGCGGGCACGGATTGTGGCAACTTAGATGCCAATACACAATTGCGGCCAAAGGCGAATGCCTGTTCACCCCCTTGGCTTACACAACCGACAATCACGTCATCAATGACGCTAGCGTCAATACCTGACCGCGCCACGAGCGCGTTCAAAACTTCGGCCCCTAAATCAGCCGGATGCCAATCGCGCAGCGCACCTCCTCGGCGCCCCCCTGCGGTGCGGGCGGTTTCTACGATATAAGCATCAGCCATTTTTGCGTACTCCTAAAATGTTATTTTGGGGCCATTCTGATCGCACCATCAAGGCGGATTGTCTCACCGTTAAGCATGGGGTTGTCGATAATCGCTGCGACCATCTTGGCGTATTCCGACGGGTCGCCCAAACGACTGGGGAATGGCACCTGGGCGCCTAGGGAATCCTGCGCCTCTTGCGGTAAGCTTGCCAACAGTGGCGTCAGGAACAGGCCGGGTGCTATCGTCATCACGCGGATACCGTATCGGGCCAATTCGCGAGCAATCGGCAAGGTCATTCCGACGATGCCACCCTTGGAGGCAGCGTAGGCCGCCTGCCCGATTTGCCCATCAAATGCTGCAACAGAGGCCGTGTTAATAATAACGCCCCGTTCTTCACCAATCGGGTCCGCCTTGTGCAAGGCCGCCGCAAATTTCGACAAAACGTTGAACGTCCCTAAAAGGTTCACATTCACAACGTTGACAAAGCTTTCCAATAGCAAGGCATCGCCTTCACGCGTAACCACCTTAGCGGGTGGACCAATGCCAGCGCAGTTCACCAATATGCGTGCTTTGCCATAGTTGCCCTCGACCTCCGCGATCGCGGCCTGAACGGCGCTTTCATCGGTGACATTAACCTTTAGAAACGCGCCGCCAATCTCTGCGGCCTTGGCCTCGCCCAGTTCAGCATTCATATCAAATAAAGTTACATGGACGCCTGATTTAGCCAGCAATTCCGCCGTGGCACCGCCTAAGCCCGATGCGCCCCCGGTGATGATCGCCACCTGACCTTGAAGTTCCATAAATTTCCTCCGCTCATCTGGCAAAGCCATGATTGATATCAACAGGCCCGGTCAGAATGTCGCGCGGTGTAAGGATGAATACAATCCAAAAGGCGCAAAGATGCAGAATAACGCGAACTGAACGCATAGCCTTAAAAAACTTCATCAGATGTCCGGCGCAAGCCGAAGCAGACAGCAGCACCGTCGCCTTGGCTTGCGCTGGATTTTCTTACTTTTCAGGGCGCAGTGTATCGATAAAGGCCATGATCTTCAGAATATCGTCTTGCTCCACCCGGCGCCCGAATGCCTGCATAGCACCCGCCCCGCCCCCGTAGATGATTTCGAAACGTCCTACTTCGGTGTGCGTTCTAGAACCCTCCCACTTGTTGTCGTTCAGGCTTGGCCCAATCCGGCCGCCTCCATCTTTAAGATGGCAAGACTGGCAAAGTTTCTGATAGCTTTTGTTCCCAGCCTTGATCGCCTCTGAGTCACCAGAATAAGGATTTACACCGGTTTTATAGAATTCTTCGACCTGTGGCGTCAGGGTTTGATCGGGTTTGAATTCAAATTTCAAAGGTGAATCGTCAAGTGCAGCACGAAACACGACCTTACCGTTCTCAAATTCCACATCGGCAGGAACATCTGCAGTTTTTTCGACAGTCGTAGTGTGGCTTTCAGCAAAGGCTAGGCCTGCTGAAAAGGTCGCCATACCGGCTGCTAACACCGATGGTATAAAGTATTTACTCAAGTACATGAAATAATTCCTCGTTATATTCTGTATAAGCGCTCGGCGCATATGCATACGCCGAGCGGCCATATCTTGTTCGCGTTATTTCGCGACCTTGGCGACAGTGGCACCATCTGGCACATCAGACGCCGCCATCACCCGCCAAAGGCTACCCGGAGGGTTGGTATCGGGGCCCTGATCCGCAAGATAGAAGTTGTTAGCGTTGACGACCAAGACGTTATTTTCTTCGTCATAGCCCCCAGCGGTGAACTGCATACCCGTCTGGATAAGCTCTTTAAACTGCCAGCTTTGGCCATCGTTGGCTAGACCAAACACACGGCCCGAACACCAGTCGCCGGCCAGATAAACGCCATCCATTCCCCCATAGTTGGCAACGCCAAACCCCTGTACGGAGCACCCAGCGTTTGACGTGTCTTCGGGCGCGCCCGGATAGGCAGTGTTATGTGGATACATAGCAGCGGGCAACGTACCTACAACCGAGCATTCGGATTCTGCAGGGTCCCCAGTCATAGGATGACAGAACGCGGCCTCCATACGTGGCCAACCATAATTATGGCCGCCGTCCCCTGCTTTTTCAAAGATAATTTCTTCCCAATGGTTTTGCCCCACATCGGCGATGAACATGTTACCGGTCTTTGGATCGAACGAGAACTCATAAGGATTGCGGACGCCGTAAGACCAGATTTCAGGTAAAGAACGGGTTTTTATTTTGGAAAACTGCTCTTCCGTAATACCGAAAAGCTGCATCAACCGTTCGCTAGATGCGTCAGCATATGGATTGTCCGAAGGGATATTGTATGGACGATCTTCGGTGTCCACGTCGATGCGCAAAATTTTCCCAAGAGGCGTCGTTAGGTCTTGGCCTGCTTCATAGGGATCACCTTCCCAACCACCGTCGCCGGACCCGATATACAGCATCCCGTCGGGCCCGAATTCAATCTGCCCGCCGTTATGATTATACCATGGCTGTTCAATGCGCATGATCACCTTAGCGGTTTCATTGGTGCGCTCTGGGCTGACCACATCGGGGCTTGCGGAGTCAACTGTAAAGCGAACGATCATACCGTCACCGTTGAATGGCAAAGAGGCATAGTGAACGTAGAAATACCCGTTCTCGGAAAATTTCGGATGGAACGCGATCGAATATAGACCCTGCTCGACAAAGCCAGTCTGCACGTCGCTTCCAAGCGGATTTATGGCAGTCAGGTCAAGGAAGGGATCCTCAAGAACATTTCCGTCCTTGTCGATGATCTTAACGCGCCCTGCCCGTTCAGTAACGAAAATACGCCCGCTACCGTCGCCCGCGTTGGTGACATTTGTCGGGTCTAACAAACCTGATGCAATCTGCACCAAAGCTATGTCAGTCGTTCCGGGCAATGTGCCACCCGGGCGGGCAACCTGATCGACCGTCTTTGGTGCCTCCTGCGCGAGAACTGTCGTCCCCATCAACGCAGCAGTTGTACATATCGCTATAATTTTAAACATTAGAGAGATCCTCCCAGACCGTAATAATAGTCGCACAGACGACCATGCGTCGGTGGTGCGCACGGAAACGCTGGTGAGGTATTTTGCAACTTTGCTATGCTCACGATAAGCAGCCTTCCCCCACAAGAAAGGATCGTTGCAAAATGGGTGACGTTAAGTCAAGAGAATCGCTATCGGAAGGAAATAAAATAGTTTGTTGCCGTCAGCAGTGGCGGAACCTCGCCGACTCGCCGCAGAAAAACTATGTATTAAGGCTCACACTTGTTCGCCAAAAGGCTGCGATAACCTTGAATATTTCAGATAGGCTTGCGCTGGTTCCTAGTGCCAAGCCACACGATCAACAGCGCCGCGAATGCGATCATCATCCCCATGCCTTCACGAGCTTCCTCGGTTACCCAAAAGACCTCTTGCCGCCAAAAACCCGGCGCTTGTGGCCAATACCAGAATATCCCAAAGACATATAAGATCACTGCGCCGGAGAGCGTTCGGTAACCCCAAAGACTTTTCACCAGATCGGGTTTGAAAGCCCGCAGTGCGCAGAAAAGAGCAGGAATTCCGTAAATTACAGCCCACAGCAAACCATCAGGATCATTATATTGAACCACTGCGAACAGAACCAACAGAATAAACAATAGTGCCGATACTATACGCATGATGCGCCCTTTGCTGGACTTGAGAAGCTATGTATCCCAGAGTAGTCTTGCCTAGGCATAACGTCAACGCAGTTGCGCAATGGCGGCCCGAGGGGGGGTATGATGGTAGACCAAACATCTGATGTGATGAATAAAGGCATAATCAGTGATATCCGCTGGCAGAAATTTTCTGTGCCTTATCAATTCCCCGTGGCGTTTGTTCGTGGGCTTTTCAACCCTCGCAATCCACTGCTGGCTGAAACTATTACCCGGGGGGAAAATACCAAACGACATCGGTGTTATTTCATTATCGACGAAGGGTTGGATGGCGCGGCGCTTACAACCGCGATCAAAGAATACTTCGGTGCCTATCAAGACCAGCTTGAACTGATTGCCGACCCGATGTTTGTGCCGGGCGGCGAGATTGTGAAAAAAGATCTGGCCTATATCGAACGTATGCTAAGCACGATCCATAGCCACGGTATTGACCGACATTCGTATGTCATCGCGATCGGCGGTGGGGCTGTGTTGGACGCAGTAGGGCTGGCAACCGCAACTGCGCACCGCGGGGTGCGTCACATCCGTATTCCCACCACCGTTTTATCTCAGAACGATAGCGGTGTGGGCGTCAAGAATGCTGTCAATTTCCGTGGGCTGAAAAACTACGTCGGTACTTTTGCGCCGCCTTGGGCAGTTCTGAACGACTTTGACTTTCTATCGACATTGCCCAAACGCGAACGGGTGGCCGGCATGGCCGAAGCCATCAAGGTGGCGCTTATCCGCGACAGGGAATTCTATCTCTGGCTTGAAGAAAATGTGGAAGATCTGTCGACCTTTCAGCCTAACGCCGAGGAACATATGGTGCGCAGGTCTGCGGAACTGCACATGAACCAGATTGCGAACGGTGGTGACCCCTTTGAATCGGGTTCCGCCCGCCCGCTTGATTTCGGCCACTGGTCTGCACACAAGCTTGAAGCCCTGACCAATCACCATGTCCGTCACGGTGAGGCAGTCGCCATCGGCATCGCGCTTGATGCACGTTATTCGGTATTGGCTGGGCTACTGCCCGAGGGCGAAGATGAACGCATAGTGACATTGCTAGAAGGGCTGGGATTGCGCATTTGGCACCCCGCTTTGGAAAGTACTGGCAGTGACGGGCGACTTTCTATTCTGGTAGGTCTTGATGAATTTCAAGAACATTTGGGTGGCGCGTTAACCATAACCCTACTGCGCGATCTAGGGGTCGGTGTAGAAGTAAACCACATAGACGGCGCATTAATGGGTCAGGCCTTGCAGTGGCTCAAAGCACGCGAGCGCTCCTAGATGAAGCTTTCGCAAAATCTTGGGCAGCTCACGTACTGCCTGAACATTCATCCTACTCAAACATGGGATGACGTACGGTCGGCGCTGAAAGGTCCGGTTGCCGCGGTAAAGCAAGCAATCTCTCCGGATACGCCATTTGCCGTAGGCCTGCGCTTCTCTGGGCAGGCTCTTGCTGAACTTGAAGACACAGCGAAGCGGCGAGAACTGAAAGCGTTGTTGGAAGAACACGACTATCTCGGCATAACGGTCAATGGATTTCCCTTTGGTCAATTTCACGGCACCACGGTTAAGGAAGATGTTTATCAACCCGACTGGCGCAGCGTTCAAAGGGTCGAATACACTAATGCTCTGGCTGATTTGATGGCCGAACTTGCCCCGCCAAACGAGATCGTCAGCCTGTCTACTGTGCCCGGAACGTTCAAGCCACTCGGGCTAGGTGCTGAAGCGCACATGGCCGAAAACTTCCTGCTTTGCGTGGCGCATCTGGTCGCGTTGCGCGCCCGCACGGGTGTTCAGATAGCCTTGGCAGTCGAGCCAGAGCCGTTTTGCTTTCTTGGAACGATTGCTGAAAGCGTCTCCTATTTTACCCAATATCTTTTCAGCACAAACGCTGCACAGCGTCTGGCAGAACTAACTGGTCTAAGCGAGGCCGAAGCAGCCACTGCCCTACCCTGCCATCTTGGGTTGTGTTACGATGTCTGCCATGCTGCGGTCGAATACGAAGACCCTGCTGCCAGCCTTAAAGCACTCAGAGAAGCGGGCATTCCCATTCACAAGTTGCAGCTAAGTGCTGCGTTAAGGATCCCGCAAGTTGGGCCGGACACGCGCAAGGCGCTCCGGTCCTACCAAGAACCCACATATCTGCATCAGGTAAACCGGCGTCATGCCGACGGGGTGACCATGCACAGGGATCTACCAGAAGCACTGGCTCTTGCAGAGCAAACCGACGGAGAAGAATGGCGGGTACACTTTCATGTTCCAGTTTTTCTGGAAAAACTTGGGGCTTTTTCGTCAACACGTGCCTTTCTCGAACAGATCCTCGCCCTGCACCGATCTGAGCCTATTTCGCCACATCTCGAAATTGAAACCTATACTTGGGACGTCATGCCCAAGGAAATTCGCAGCGCGACCGTGGACCAAGACATCGTACGTGAAATGCAATGGGTGCTGGAGCAACTAGGCCAATGAACCTACAGACTTTCCTTAAACTCGGGCGTGTATCGAACCTGCCTACCGTCTGGACCAACGCCATCGCTGGCGCCGTGCTCGCGGGGGTCACGCCGATCGGACAAATTCTTGTCGTCTGCTTAGCGCTCACGCTTTTTTACGTGGGCGGGATGTGGCTGAACGATGCATTCGACGCTGAAATCGATGCCCGAGAAAGGGCCAACCGGCCTATCCCCATGGGCCAAGTCAAGGTCACAACAGTCTTTACAGTGGGCTATGCGATGCTGGCTGTGGCTATCGCGCTATCCTTCACGATGGGCGCACTGGCCGGGGTGATCGGAATAGCATTGGCAAGTGCCGTGGTTCTCTATGACTGGCTACACAAGCGGACTGTTCTTAGCCCTCTCATCATGGGCGTAACCCGGTTTCTATGCTACCTTCTTGCGGCAGCCGCAGTAGCAAAAATTACAGGTAGCGCGGTCTGGGGCGGGCTAGGTTTGTTGACCTATATCGTCGGCCTTACCTATGCTGCCAAGCAAGAAGCGTATGACCGTCTTGACCGAGCATGGCCGCTGGCCGTTCTGGCACTACCGCTGCTGTTCGGGCTGTCGCAGACGTGGAGTAACCCACTAGGGCTGGTTATTTGGGGCGCGCTGGCCGTGGTCATAGCTGTCGCGTTGCGATTGTTATTCAGGCGCAACCGCGGCGATGTTCCCAAGGCAGTGGTGACCTTGATCGCCGGGATATCCCTTTATGATGCCGTATTGATCGCCGGGAATGGCTTTACACTGTTGGCAATTTTGACTGTGGCTGGCTTTGGACTGACCTTGCTTTTGCAGCGGGCAGTTGCCGGTACTTAGGCTTCATTTAAAGATATGGTCCAGCACCAACGCTTTGAAATCAACAGCTTCTACCGCCCCGTCGGGCAGCATCCCCGCTTCCGAGGAAATAACAAGCGGCCCGTGATCAGGATCATCTGTTATCCGGCCATGCGTACCCTTGACCAGCTTCGTATCGCTGGGGGAAATGATGTCCAATAACTGACGCTGGCCTAATTTCCGCTTGGCAAGCTTGATACCCGTCGTCAACATTGGGAACCGGATCTTGGGGTCGACGAATAATTCGACCGGGTCATAGCCCGGCTTGCGGTGGATATCGACCATGCGGGCAAAATCGGGTGCCTTGGCTTCATCCAGCCAATAATAATAACTGAACCAACGGTCTGGCTTGCTGATTGCAATCAACTCGCCTGAGCGCGGATGATCCAGTCCATTTGCGCGTTTACCTTCATCGTCCCATACCACTTCGACGCCGTCCAAACCACTGACAAGCGCGGCAACCTCGTCGATGCGATTGGGGTCTTTGACGTAAATATGGGCAATCTGGTGATCTGCGACCGCAAACGCATCAGATGCGCCAGCGTCAAGCACTTCACGACCGAACTCTTCGGGGCGAACGGCCAGCAACCCCTCGCGGCGTAACATCCGATTAATATGTACCGCGTCCGTCGCCTTGGTAATCCCGTATTCAGAGACCACGATCACGCGCTGCCCGGTTTGGTCGGCGTGGTCGATCAAACTACCGCACAGGTCGTCGATCTCTTTGAGATCCTGCTGCAATCGGGGGTGGTCAAGATCAGGCCCAAGCCGTTGCAGGTTGTAATCTAGATGCGGCAAATAGGTCAGCGTCAATGTAGGCGACCGGGTTTCCATCACATGGAGCGTTGCCTTGGTGATCCAGTCAGACGAGGTGATGTCAGCCAAAGGCCCCCAGAATTTAAATAGAGGGAACTGGCCCAGCTTCTGGTCCAATTCATCGTGCAATTCGGCAGGATAGGCATAGTGGTCTGGAATTTTGCGCCCATCCGCCGGATACATCGGCCGCGGTGTCGCTGACCAATCAGCGGTGGAATACATATTGTACCACCAGAACATCTTGGCACAGGTGAAATCGGCATCGCGGGCCTTTCCCGCTTCCCATATTTTTTCACCGTGTACCAACTGGTTAGGTTGACGCCACAGCATGACTTCTGAAAGATCCCTGAAAAACCAACCGTTTGCAACTGCTCCATGGCCCGAAGGCGGCAGACCGGTCAACAAGGTTGATTGAGCAGTACAGGTCACCGCAGGCGTTACGGTGTTTAGCGGTCTCATCGCACCACGCGCGGCAAGCCGGGCCAAGCGAGGCGTGTGTGCCCCGACAAGATGAGGGGCCAGTCCGACCACTAGGATGACTAAAGTACGCTGCATGATCGATACATTGGCTGGGGCTTTCGGATATGTCCAGTCGTACTCTTTCGCGCCCGCAAAAAGTTGGGGGCGCGATGAGATGGAAATTCTGACTGGCGTCATCGTTGGCGACTTGTATAACTTAACATAACATTAATCGGGGGGATGACGATGTCCAACACAGCGAAAAGCTTGCTGCGCAACTGGATTGTAGTGCAAGCGCCCGAACAGGCCGCGTGGATTAACCGTTCACTTGATGCCCTTGCGCAAGGGGCCCCGGACCGGGATCTCTATATCTTCTTGGGATATGCGCCACGTAAATTGGGCAAGGCCGACCTGGAATTGAGCGGCAAGGATCTGGCTGACGCAAATATGGCGCAATCTGGCTGGTCCCCCAAGGGCTGGAGCATCGACGGTGCGGCCCGAGTTCTAGCGTTGCTGACGGCAACGTCGAACCGTCCCTTTTCGGATCGATTCAAGGATTTGCGACGAACCTCGGATGTTTCTGAAATGATAGCTCTCTATCGTGGACTGCCTTTATACCCCAGTCCGGAAACGATGGAGTTTGAAGTAGGCGAAGGGTTGCGATCAAACATTCGCGCCGTGTTCGAAGCCATTGCCCACGACAACCCGTTCCCCCGTGACAACTTTGACGAACATCGGTGGAATCATATGGTTCTCAAGGCGCTGTTCGTAGGCAGTAACCTGGCACCGATTTTGGGGCTGCGTGACCGTGCCAACCCAGAGCTTGCCCGGATTTTGGTGGATTACGCGCAAGAGCGTTGGGCCGCTGGACGCCCTGTAACCGACGAGTTATGGATTTCAGTCCGCCCGTTCAAAGACGACCCAGCCATAGCAGATCAGCTGACCCAAGCCATTAGCAAAGGCCAATTGAACAAGGAAGTATTACTATGATGTTCATCGACCCGCATGCTCATATGATCAGCCGCACCACCGACGACTATGAAGCAATGGCCGCCGCTGGTGTCGTGGCATTGATTGAGCCGGCGTTCTGGGTGGGACAACCGCGGACCTATGTCGGTACTTACGTTGACTATTTGTCATCTATCGTCGGATGGGAACGTTTTCGGGCGAGCCAGTTTGGCATTCGCCATTATTGTACTGTCGGGCTTAATTCAAAAGAAGCCAACAACGAAGAACTCGCCGAAGGTGTGATGGAATGGCTGCCTCGCTTTGCGCTCAAGGAAGGTGTCGTTGCGATCGGTGAAATCGGTTACGATGAACAAACCCCGCTTGAAGACAAATATTTTCGTCTGCAACTTTCGCTGGCCAAGGAGCTGAACCTGCCGGTCATGGTGCATACGCCGCACCGTGACAAGAAACGCGGCACGTCAAAATCAATGGACGTTTGCGAAGAAATGGGGATGGATCCTTCGATGGTGATCATCGACCATAACAACGAAGAAACCGTAGCTGAAACCTTGCAGCGTGGATATTGGGCGGGTTTTTCGATCTACCCGTCTACTAAAATGGGCAATGAACGGATGGTTGAACTGCTCAAGCAATACGGCGGTGAGCGGATCATCGTCGATAGCGCCTGCGATTGGGGCATTTCAGACTGCTTGGGGGTCGCCAAAACTGCACATCTGGCACTGCAAAGTGGTATTCCCGAGGAAACAGTACGCAAAGTATGCTATCAGAATGCACTGGAAGCTTACGGCCAGTCGGGTCAAATGAACGAACAAGATTGGTTGAACCCTGCACCAATTGATCAGCGCACCCTCTATGAAGGCAATTCGATCCTGCGCGGAGGACGGGAACCAAAGATTGAAGCGCCCGGTGAGCGTCGCGCGGGTCAGATGCTGATCGAGTAAGCGCAGTGTGGCGGCTTTTGCTCTTGGTGCTGGTTATCGCCGCGCTTTCGATCCTGCCGTTCCTGCTTTGGGGTGATCAGATCGAGGCTGACCTTTCCCAAAAGGGAGCAGCAGAGTGGATGCGCGGGTTTGGAAGCTCGGCTTGGATGGTGGGGCTTGGCCTAATTGTCTTGGATATTGTCCTACCGGTACCCGCGTCGGCGATCATGGCGGCGCTAGGCATTGTCTACGGTCCTTTGATCGGGGGGGTGGTGTCCGCAGTTGGTTCTATCGTGGCTGGGCTGATAGGTTACGGAATTTGCCGGCTCATAGGTCCACGCGCTGCGCAAAGTCTGGCAGGCAAAGAAGGTTTCGCACAAGCTTTACAGTTGTTCGAACGCTACGGCGGTTGGATGGTCGCAGCCTCAAGGTGGTTGCCCGTCCTGCCAGAAACCATTTCTTTCCTGGCAGGACTGACAGCGATGCCATTTGGCCGGTACGTTGCGGCTCTGGCATGCGGCGCGGTACCCTTGGGTTTTGCCTTTGCCACTGCGGGCTATCTCGGCTCTGATAACGTGTTACTTACCATGGGGTTAAGCGCTGCCGCCCCACTTTTACTGTGGTTGATCGTGCGACCGTTCCTTAACTTCGACGGACGCCGACACTAAATTTAAGGGGAAAACCCGGGCGATTTTACATAAGCTACGATTTGCCTAATTTCATCGATTGAATAGGTATCTTTCCAAGCAGGCATCTTCTTGAACCCTTTGTAAACTCGCTTGAATACAAAAGTCGGCTTGTATTTTGCGGGTTTCAGCTTTGGTGCCTTCCCCGGATAGGCTTTGAAACCGTGGCAATGTGTGCATTGCGCAAACCATATTTCTTTGCCCGCATCAACATTGGCGGGACCCGAAAGAAACGCTTCAGAAAATTCCTGTGCGGCAACGACCTCTTCAACCGACATCGCCGGTTCTTCTACCTTCGCACCCTCGCTCGCTGTGTCAGAAGCCACGGGGGCGTTCGCCGCTCCATCCTGCGTTGCGAGGAATGCAGCCACATCAGCGCGGGCTGCATCGTTCTTGAGCTTGAACGACATTTTCGTACTTGCCCCGCTGTCATCCAGATAATCACGCAGGAACTGCTTGGGGTCTTCAAGGTATTCAGTAAGCGTTTGTTCTGTCCAGATCAGGCCTTTTTCACCGGCCGCCACCATATCGTTGCCATACCTAAACCCTGCGAAAGTTCCCGCTGCGCGACCGATTACACCAGTAAGCGCTGGCCCTACCTTGTTCTTCGCGTCGGCACCTATATCATGGCATGCAACGCACTTTTTAAAAGTTTTCTCTCCTGCTGCCGCGTCTTGGGCATTAGCGGGCAACACCGCCAACGTCATGGCTGTGAAAATTGATAAAATGGATAGTGGTCTGAGCATGGTAGCTCCTGTTTTGAAAAAATAGCGGCAAGGCCTCGTTGAATGGCAATACCGCCAGCCTAAGACCGGCGATATTAGATTTTCGTACTGCGTCTTAGTTTGCCGGTACAATCTTGTAGATAGTATCAAGCGTGCCGTTCGGGCCGGTTGTGACCGACGTCAATGCATAGACTTCGCCTTCTGCATCTTGCGCGAAGGCAAGAATATAAGGTGTCTTTCCATCCATGTTAGCCACATTAGCGACTTCCATCGACCATGTGCCGTCATCCGCTTCGGTACCGACAAAAATTTGCCCGTCCATGGAAGCAAAGCTCTTGGACCAATCGCCAAAGATATATTTACCTTGCCAGTCGGCGTTAGCACCACGGTAGACATACCCGCCAGTATTAGAAATGCCCTTACACCCGCTTGGTTGGGCGGTACAGTTGGCGTATTCGATGATAGGGTCAATCAAGCCTTCTTCATCACAGGTTTCAGGGTGATTATCCGGTGCTTGATAGTCGAAGCACTTGGACCCTTCTTTACGCCGCCATCCATAGTTACCACCTTTTACGATGATATCTTGCTCTTCATAGCTATTTTGCTGCACGTCGCCGCAAAATAGCCGACCATCTTCGGTATCGAAGGAACAGCGCCATGGGTTGCGCATGCCGTATGCCCAGATCTCTGGGGCAGCTTCATCATTATCGACAAAAGGGTTATCTTCGGGAATGGAATAGTTATTGCCGTCGGAACCATCGTTGACATCAATCCGCAGTATCTTGCCGTGCAAGTCCGACAAATCCTGCCCGTTGCCGTCTGTTACATTGTGCCCAATGCCCCAGTCGTTGGCATAGCCGCCATCGCCGGTTGAGATGTAAAGCATCTTATCGGGGCCAAAGCCGATCCAGTGGCCATTATGGTTGAACTGAGGCCAGTCAATTTCGGTGATAATACGGCCCGAGTTTCTATCAGCCATGTTGGGATCATCTGCAGAGACCGTATACTCTTCGACAGTGTTGGTATGGTCCCACCAAAACATTTTTCCCAGATCACCCTGGAAGTTCGTGTTGGCCGAATACGCCACATAAAACTTGCCGTTGGTCGCGAAATCGGGGTGAAATGCGAGCCCGAGCAAACCACGTTCATCGAAATCATGAAATTGCGTCACGATCTTATTACGAATATCCAAGAACGGCGTCGGCAATAAATTACCATCTTTATCGATTATTTTGACGCGTCCGAATTGTTCTATCACGAATTTGCGGTCGTCACCGGCAGGTTGGACCATTGCCAAGGGCGCGTTCACCCCTGTCACATACTCTTCTAACTTGACCTCTAGCGCGCTCGCGGCTGTGACGGCCCCCAGAGCTAAACATGCTGATAAGGCCAGCCTTCCTAGAAAGGAATTCTTAGTTAACATCTCTTCTCTCCCAGTTCGAAATCGTTTATTTTTTTTACGGATTTTATATCCCATATTGTCCAATTTCTGGACCATACAAATTTACGTTAGGTAAACGTACGTCATCTGACAACTGTTTTGATCCCAAGGTCAGCGCGCTTTAGTTCGTGCTGCGCGAGAGCTGAGGACGAGTTTCGCCTATATTGGAAATGCGCGGGGTCAGCTCTTGCGACAAATTGTTTTACAACGAAGCGGGAACAGCGCCCAAGCTTTCCAAGACCCGACGCCGCGTAAGGGGCATCGGGAAAAAACGAATCAGGATTATTCGAGCATGTCCGGCTCATCCACACGCAGCTGGTTCCAGATGGTCTGAAAATGGAGCCAACCAATATAATCGCTGCCCACGTGTTCGCGACTATAACGGGCGCGTTCGGCGGAAATGCGGATAGGCTCTATCCCACTAGCAGCGATATCAAGCTGCTGCTTGCAACACCGCTCCAGCGCGATAAACCAAAAGGCCGCGCTGTCGATACTGTGCCGACTTGCAGTCAACAATCCGTGGTTTTGATGGAGGCCAGCCTTTACCCCTGCAAAGGCCTTGGCCACATCCGACCCGGCATGGTTTTCAACTGCAACGGCACCGGCCTGATCACCAATAACAACGTGATCTTCGAAAAAGGCGCAGGCATCCTGCGTAATCGGCTCGATCGGTTGGCCCGTGGCGCACCAAGCTGTGCCATAAGTTGTATGAGCATGGCACATGGCGATGATGTCTGGATGCGCTTCGTGAACATTGGCATGTAGAATGAATCCGGCCCGATTTACAGCATATTCCCCTTCGATCACGCGCCCCGCATGATCAACGAGGATCAGGTTAGACATGGTGACTTTGCCAAAATGAACACACATCGGGTTTGTCCAATACAACTCGGGGCGTTCGGGGTCTCGGACTGTTAAATGCCCGGCAAAACCATAATCAAACCCCTGCTGCGCAAATGCCCGGCATGCGGCGACAAGACGTTCCTTACGATGTTGTCGTTCCGCTTCTACGTTTTCAAACTCGGGTATCTCGGGAAAGACGAGCCCCTCTTGTTCAGGCTGGTAAATTGACGTGCGATTACCAAGATCAAGCATGACGTTTCCTTTTGTAAACTTCGTGGTAGCGTTCGTATTTTCACTAGTTGACGTAGGCATGAACCAATGACTGATGGCCATCTTGCCCTCGTTCAGTATTTTGTATACGAAATACATATAACGATGACACATATTCTTAATGCTAGTCAAAACTCTTGTTCCAAAAGCGCAAATAAAGTTATGGCCGCCGGCGCGATTGCACATCCAATACGGGGCACGATCATGAATTTCGGGGTTCGTAACAGCGCAGCAAACCTTTAATAGTGGAAGGTTCGCGCAAGACAGTCTGGGGCAACCCACTTACGTGGAAGCCCGTATACGTGGAAGAGTGTCAAACGGTACGGCGATCAACGATATTTTTGAATACAGCAAACAACAGAAAGTCTATGCTATGAACCTTTCAAGACTGGCCGCGATGGCGGCTGAACGCGGGGCCCCGGTGCGTGCCGGGCTGATCGGCGCAGGCAAATTCGGTTCGATGTTTCTTTCGCAAGTGCCCTCGATCACAGGGCTCGAAGTCAGCGCGATTGCCGACCTAAATCCAGAACGGGCACGAGCGGCCTGTAAGGATGTAGGTTGGGACGATACGCGAAGTGCTGCCACTGCGTTTCTTGATGACGGTGCGGAATTAGCGCGCCGCGACGATGTCGATGTTGTGATTGAGGCTACTGGTAACCCACGGGCTGGTATTGCTCACGCACGCGCCGCAATTCAGGCTGGCAAACATGTGGTCATGGTTAATGTAGAAGCAGATGTATTAGCTGGTGCAATACTGGCCCGTGAAGCCCAAGCCGCCGGGGTGGTCTATTCAATGGCATATGGTGATCAACCGGCGCTTGTTTCTGAAATGGTTGATTGGGCCAGAGCAGCGGGGTTTTCGGTTACCGCTGCCGGTAAGGGAACCAAGTATTTGCCTGCCTATCATAACGTCACCCCGGACGATGTCTGGTCCCACTATGGGTTAACACCTCAGGCCGCTGCTGAAGCAGGCATGAACCCCCAGATGTTCAATTCGTTTCTCGATGGCACCAAAAGCGCCATCGAAATGGTAGCGATCGCCAATGCTTGCGCGCTTGACCTGCCCTCGCAAGGGCTCCTGTTTCCCCCTTGCGGAGTCGATGATCTAGCTCGAGTGTTGCGCCCTAGATCAGCCGGAGGACAGCTTGAAAAATCCGGGATGGTAGAAACAATCTCCTCGCTAGAGCGTGACGGTCGGCCGGTTTTCCGTGATCTCCGTTGGGGCGTCTATGTCGTGCTTGAAGCCCCGAACGATTATGCGGCAGCATGCTTTCGGCAATACGGCTTGCCAACTGACGACAGCGGTCGTTACGCGGCGATGTACAAACCTTTCCACCTGATCGGGCTGGAGCTGTCCATATCAGTATTGAGCGCAGCGCTGAGGCAAGAGCCCACCGGGTCTACCCAATCTATGCGAGGCACAGTCGCGTCGGTCGCCAAAAAAGCTCTGAAGGCCGGGGAAACGCTGGATGGCGAGGGAGGATACACCGTCTGGGGCAAAGCGTTGCCGATAGCAACAGCAAGTACCGCCTTGCCCATTGGATTGGCTCACGGGGTAAAGTTGACCCGCGATGTGCCCGAGGGCGAAGTGATTATGATGAATGACGTGGATCTAGGGGATGATCCGACTGTCGACATTTACCGTCAGGCTCTAGCAACCTGTAAAATATAGGCACTTCAAGTCATCCACTCTTCGGACGTTCATTACGTCGCGGTCAAAGCAGACCCATCGACTAGAAAGCTAAGCAGGGGCATTCATGGAAAGCATCAACCAACCCAAAACTTTGGTAGAGCAGACATACGAAATACTACTTGATGCCATTTGTTCAGGTGAGCTGACTGCGGGGGAGCGTCTGAACCAAGACGAGATTGCGACGCGCCTGAACGTATCGCGTCAGCCGGTGAATAGCGCGCTTTCGGTGCTTAAGTCGCATGGATTTGTGACTGATAACGGACGCAGAGGCGTCACTGTCGCCCCCATCGATTCAGAACAGTTCCGATATATCTATGAATTCCGTACCGCGATTGAGCCTTTCGCGGTTACGCTCGCGGGCAGGAATCTGCCCGATGATGCCAAAAATATAGCGCAAGACATGTTAAAACGCGGCAATGATGCGGTGCAGTCGGGGGACCAGAAAGCATGGTTAGTCGCCGACATGGCCTTTCATGAGATGATTTACCAGTGGGGAGGGAATACAGTTATTCAGTCCTCCATGCGGCTAAACTGGCAGCATATCCGGCGAACAATGGCCGAGGTGCTGAAAGACGCGTCCGCGGCGCAGGCGTCATGGGATGAGCATACCATGATAATTGATGCGTTACTCAGCGGAGATTGCGGCGCAGCTGCAATTGAAATGCGCAGACATATAGAAGCCGCCCATAAGAAGACCTTTGCCTCACTAGGAGTACCTCTGCGCCCGGCTGCCGCGCCCTCAATTTTAAAATTTTAAGCCTAAGCCATCTCGGAGGCTATGGACCACACCGAAAGCCAACCGCTGCCCAGATTTGTGAATTTTGCTCGATTTAGGGCCACGATAAACAACGCCATGTAAGAGGCCTCAAAACGTACACCTGATCAAAATCAGGCTGCCTCTTTTACCGCGTTAGGAACCTGCGGAACCGTAAGATAGTCGACCTTGGGGAGATCGAAATAAAACGTACTGCCGGTATCATCATTCTGCGCCAGATGAATCTGCCCACCGTGTTTTTCCACAATCGCCTGGGAAATTGTCAAGCCCAAGCCGGTTCCGCCATAGCTTCGAGTGTCAGATGAATCCCCTTGGGAAAACGCTTCGAAAATGATTTTTCGATCCTTTTCCGGCACGCCACATCCATTATCTTTTACCGCAACTCGGACCCATCCATCCACTTCAGAAACCGACACTGCGACCACTTCGTTCGGGGGTGAAAATTTCACGGCGTTTGATATCAAGTTGCCTAAGACTTGGGTGATACGCTTAGTGTCGATCAGGCTTAAGATTGGCCCGTTGTTGCCAATACTAACGACCTTGATCTGACGCGCGGCTCCGTAAGTTCCGAAAACCTCTACGGCATTGCCGACAACACTGACAATATCATCAAGTATCGGCTCAATCGCCATCTTACCTGCGTCGAGCTTTTCGTAATCCAAAATGTCGTTCACCAACATTCCTAGCAACGTGGAATTCCTTACCGCGATATCAATGGACCGCTTTGCAAGAGGACCAAATTCGCCGATCAAACCAGACCCAAGCAAATCCAGCGACCCCTTGATCGACGTGAGAGGGGTACGCAACTCGTGACTGACCGTGGAGATAAATTCTCTTTTACTGCGGTTGCCTTCTTGGGCTTCCCGCAATGCCACCTGTAAATCTAAATCCCGTTTACGCAACGCACGAAACGGGATCGTCAGCAAAAGTATGAAAATACTCAATGATATCGTCAGGGCGATACTGCCCTGCTGCATCAAACTGGCCGCGAGTTGGTAATCCTCATTGGTCAGGTAAACATGACCGATCAATTCCGACCCTACCCTTATATCACTATGCGTCGACGTTTGCAGGAACGCGGGTTCAGCGTGCCCCTGAAACACGGATGTCCCGTCGTCAGTTTCAACCGATACTGACCATTCGTTACCGCTAGTGCTTGATTCACCCTTCACATGTTCGAACAACGCAGCAATCCGCTCTTCTTGAAAGCTCCACATGACATCATCTGCATATGCCAGTTCGCTGATTTTTGACGCGAATGAGTTAGCAACCCCTTGGGTCAAGGTCATCTGGTAGGCACGACCCATCACGAATGTCTGGAAAACACAGGCTACGAAAACCGCAATGGAGATCACACTGGCAAGTGTCATCAAATAGAAGTTTAACGCTATCCGCACACGAGGTTTCGTTCTACGCGCATTCATGGTTGCGCAACGTCATGACCGGTTGCGAGCAGAATTTCCTGGCCACGCCGCGACCGAACGAATTCTAAAAAGCTCGAAACGGACGGGGACATGTCATTTTGGGTGACAATCCAGTAGGATTTCCACAGCGGATAGCGGCCGTCTTTAATATTAGCCACTGATGCTTCGATACCGTCTAGCGAAAAAATATGCGCATGAAGTTTTTCACTTCGTATCTGTGATAGGGTGATCGAGCCAAACGACCCGTCCAGCATCGAGAGCAATTCCACATTTTCCTGATCTGTCACCGCAGTCGGTATACCGGCGTTGAAACGTTGCATTTCGTACGCCTCGTGCAGTCCGTCAGCCAAGGTGAAAAGCAGTTTACTGTCAGTTTCAGAGCTTACCCTTAATACCATACGTATAGCTTTTCCGGTGGGCCAATGGGTGGTCTCACCCGCAAAAATTGACAGTATATTTTGACGTGTCAGGTCGCTAGTGCCCACATCGTCAAATGTGACTAAGGCAAGCGGAGACCGACCATAATAAGACAATGATAGCTCACCGTTATTTTCTTTTTCCTTAAGTGGTCGCGCCGTGACAGCGATATCGATCTTACGCGCAAGTAACGCTTTTACGCCTCCCCCGCTTCCTAAGCTGGGAAGCACGGTTCCATCAATTTCGGGATGGGTGCGTTCGAATTCGGCCATCAATACCCGCATTACTCCGAGAGCAGAGCCTGTACCGCCAACGGTTATCTGCTCAGCGTAGGCCGCCCCTGATGACCCCAGCAGGAAAGTTGCTAGAATAGCCGATTGGAACGTCTTTAAAACCGACGAAATCAGTTTGCACCGACAACAGCGGTTGCAAATCGGGACTACGGGCAAATAAATAAAATCCGTTTTAAACATAATAAGTAAATAACCCGTAGCTGAAATGTAGCGTCGAAGGTGCGCAACACACTGTGGGTTATGACTATTGAATTTAATTTTGACTAAATTGCGTCGATTCAAAGTGCAAAATAAAATTGTTTTATCTAGTTGATATTAAACGTTAATATAAAAAAATCTTACGTTCCATTTTCTAAAATGGCAATATTATTCCTCTTGAAGGCTCGACCGAACTGACTTATGTCAGCTACGTCCTGCTAAGTTTTTAGTCCCAAACCGTCACCCGATATTGCCTTTCTTGCAGCATTAAGAGCGTCCAAGGTTTCGCGAGCTTTGTTTGGATGAACGGATGCAAACGCCGTTAAAAGTGCTTCGAGAAGTGCAAGCGTGCCTGCGTGTAACCCAAACCCATCGGCACGCCCCCGCGCGACACGCAGCACAATATCCGCGCGATAGTCTGGCAAGATCGGTCCGGGCGACGTGACGAGTATTACCGGCACTTCAAGGGTAAGGGCGTGATCAATCAACGCGGTTATTTCACGGTAAGGGCGGTCATATGCCAAAGCTAGAATTGAATCGCCTTCATGCACCCCGATCAAATCGTCGGCCAACTGAAGACCGGTTTGGCGAAGAGGACGCGCGTCCCCGCCCAAGCGGGTCATCTGTGCGGCGAAATAGCTGGCAAGATGCCCCGAAGGCCCTATCCCAAAGATATGCACGCGCTGTGCCAAAGCTAAAATGTCTACAGCACGTTCAAGATCATCTGACGGGATCGCCAACATCGCGTCCAGCGTGGCCAGCAAGGTTTCAACGGTTTGTGTGACGGCATTCGAAACGCCGCCTCCGGTCTGCCGTAAATCGTTTTCGATGCGTTCAGACAAGGTGAGATCCCGCCTGAGATCACCAGCAAGACCGCGACGCATTTCTTCGAGACCCGAAAACCCAAGCTTGCGCGCGGTGCGAATGACCGTCGCATCGCTGGTGCCGATCTGTTGGGCCATATCAGCCGCCGAGGCCAAGAGAGCCATCTCGCGATTGCGGGCAAGATACTCTATCACCCGCCGCTCTGCTGGTGTGAGCGTTCGATCATAGGCAGCCATTCGCTGGGAAAACGACATTTCACTCATAGCTACAACATACATGTTGCTTTTGCGACTTACAATGATGTAATCATTGCTACATCAAAGTAGTATTTACGACTTAATGGGAATGAGATAATGCCACCTGAATTTTGGACCATAATGTTTCCAGCCATTACCGCGACATTTCTAGCGTCGATCGTAGAAGTCGTAGAAGCATTTACAATTGTATTGGCCGTGGGCACGACCCGTGGCTGGAAGCCGGCCATAGCGGGCACCGCCGCTGCACTTGGATTATTAGGTCTCGTGGTTCTCATCCTTGGACCTACACTGCAATACATACCTATCCGCTATCTACAGCTTTTCGTCGGTGTCCTTTTGCTTATCTTCGGCATGGGCTGGTTACGCAAGGCCGTGTTGCGTTCAGCCGGCGTATTGCCAATGCATGACGAAACCGCTGCTTTTACAAAAGAAACCGCCGGGCTGCAATCACAGTCCGGCGCACCAAACACGTTACAATGGATAGCAGGTATCGCTGCGTTTAAGGCCGTGCTGCTAGAAGGGCTCGAGGTGGTGTTCATCGTAATCGCGATCGGCGCAGGTAAGGGGCTCCTGTGGGAAGCGTCGCTGGGGGCGCTCGCCGCCTGCCTTCTGGTCTTGGGTGTTGGCGCGGTTATTCACAAACCTTTGGCCCGAGTGCCCGAAAATACGTTGAAGTTTGGCGTGGGCGTTATGCTGTCTTCCTTTGGGGTTTTCTGGGCCGGCGAAGGATTGGGGGTAGAATGGCCGGGGGCAGACCTGATGCTCATTGTGCTGTCGGCAGTCTTTTTGTTGGTAGGAATGCTGCTTGTTCGTATCGCCAGTAGCAAATTCAGAAAGGTTGCGGCATGAATATCATTGGGGACGTTCTCAAGGAACTCGGAAAGATGTTCGTTGCGGATCTTAGGCTGACACTCGCCACTCTTTTCAGTGTCGTACTGGTGGCTGCGATTATGCAACAGGGGTGGGTTGATGCCGCTATCGCCGGGCTGCTGTTAACCCTGTTATGCATAGCGGTATTGGCAGAAGCTATTTTGCGAGAGGTCAAGAAACGTAAACACCGGTGACCCCTGCTGGAAATATCACACCAGCCAATATCTATAAACCAGAACTTATTGGGGTACCGTTAAAGTATCATTAAAATATGCTACTGCGACATCGGGCGTGTCTATAGGAAGCACCTGCGCCACATATTGATCAGGACGCACTATTACCAGGCAGCCTTTTTCGCGATCAATCTGGCGCAACGAAAAAATGTCGGCGTTGGGATCAGCGCAAAAGACTTTCTCATAATCTTTCAATCCATAACGCCCTTTCTGCGGCAAAAGCGACGGTGGCAGGTGGGCTAGACTAATGCTTCGATAAGAACCCTGCAAAATCGCCCGCATATCGATCACTGCGTCGATATCTGCCCCTGTTGGAGTAAAACGCCGCAACAGATGGATAGTCAGGTATTCGCACAATGCCCCTAAATCCGCAGCCCTTCCGGCAAACAACAGTAACCGCCACCTGCCGTCCGCAAGGAACTGATGCCCAAGGTGAAGCCGTCTTGCATCTGCAACACGGATAACCGGCGCAGAGTGAAACCGCATTCCCACGGTTAAACCTTCGGCAAGCTTTTGATGTTTGCCATCGCCTGTTAGGGTCGAAGGCGGATACCGCACCGAAACCCCGGCTGTAAACCGCCCCTGCTTTTGAAAATACTGCTGAAAAACCGCCGGATCGACAGAATTATCATCTGTATTTTCTTGGGTTTTGGGGCGGGCACTGAACATCTTGGCAAAATCACGGTCAAAATCGATTAACTCCTGTGCCAATGCCTGACGTTCGTGCGAATAGGTGGCAAGTATTGATGGCTTCGCCTGCCCTCGCAACACTGCGGCGAGCTTCCACCCCAGATTGAACCCGTCACCCATAGATACGTTCATGCCTTGGCCAGCTTTTGGGCTGTGCGTGTGTCCGGCATCACCCGCAATAAAGATCCGGGCATCTTGCTCGGCATCTTCTGTCCCATGGTTCTTGGCACCGGGTTTACTATCGTCAAACCGGTCACATAGCCGCTGACCAATTTCGTACACTGACCACCAAGACACTTCTTTCACACTCAATGTGTAAGGTGCCATGATCCGCCGCGCCGCGGCAATCAACCTATCCTGTGTCAGGTGTTTGTTCCCAATTCGTTCACCCGGGTCCAGTTTATCCAATTCTATATACATCCGAACCAAATATCCGCCCTCGCGTGGGATAATTAGCATCGATCCTTCCTTGGCCGAATGGATCACCGATTTTAACCGGATATCAGGGAAATCCGTATTTGCCAGTACATCCATTACCCCCCATGCCTGATTGGCAGTATCCCCTTTAAGGCGGCGACCAATCGCCTTGCGCACGGTACTTCGAGCACCATCGCACCCCACCACATAACGCGCCCGAATTGTCTTGAGATCAGTGCCGACGCCATCGGAAGATCTACACTCAACCATCACCCTCAGAGGATAGTCGGCGCTGTCGTCACGGGCCAGATTGACGAGCCTACTATTGTAATGCGGCTCAAGACTGAGAGGCCCGTTGCGCATATGTTCCAGAAAGAAATCGTGTATTCTTGCTTGGCTCAAGATGACATGCGGCATTTCAGACAACCCATCCTCCACATCCAAAATCCTGCCACTTCTAACAATATGACCTTGCGCCGCGTCGTCAGGCTTCCAGAACGATACTTCATTGACCCAATATGCTTCTTTCAAAACCCGTTCCGAAAAACCAAACGCTACAAACATTTCGACAGACCGGCACGCGATTCCATCGGCCTGCCCCACCTGCAACGGGCCGTTTTTCTGGTCAATTATTACGGTAGATATTTCGCTAAAAGCAGACAGTTGTGCGCCAATAGTTAGACCGGCCGGCCCAGATCCGATGATCAAAACATCTACGTGGGTCGGCAGCTCAGGCCGGTGAGTTAACGTGGGGCTCTTTGCTAAGTTCGGGTTTCGCGGTGTAAAGCCATTCAAATAATATTGCATAACATCCCCCAGAACGGACACTTTATAATAAGTATACTTATTATAAAGGTAAGCATTTCATTGATGGCGTCAACATGCTATTTACCTCTACCAATACGGGGCGACTAATGAACTTAACTGATATGCCCGGACATTTGATCCGGCGTTTGCATCAACTTTCGAACGCGACCTTTGCTGAAAAGATCAAAGTCACGGGGCTCGACATAACCTCGGTCCAGTTTGCAACCCTACATACTTTACGCAGTATGCCGGGTGTTGATCAGGCCACGGTGGCGCAGGTTATTGCGTTCGATCGCGCCACCATCGGCGGAGTTGTCGACCGGCTAGTGAAAAAAGGCTGGGTCCGCCGCGAAGTCAACAAGGACGACCGTCGCGCCCGGCAGCTTTGGTTGACGGAAGACGGTAACGCGACCCTCGATCTGGCCATACCCCTCGTAGAGGAACTTCAGGCAGATATCTTGTTGGGGTTGGCCGACGATGAACGGAAACGATTTGTCACGATGACCTTAAGAATCCTGGAAAAATCGGCCCCTGTGGACCCACGATGATGGCGGGCATAAATCATCCTGGCGATTGATCTAGGTCGTTGAACTGATACAGATTAAGACATGCTAACGGAAATGGGAGCATCGATGCCCAACCCTCATATCATCATTGCCGGTGCTGGGATCGGTGGGCTCGCCTTGGCGCTGACGCTTCATCAACTCGGGGTACCGTGCACGGTATTTGAATCGGTGCGCACGCTGAAACCGCTAGGGGTAGGTATCAACATTCAGCCTAACGCGATCCGCGAGCTGTATGATTTGGGCATCACCGAGGCCGATATGGATGCGGTCGGCCTGCCAGCCCGTGAATGGGTTTTGGTCGGGCAAGAGGGACAGGAAATATACGCCGAACCGAGGGGGACCGAAGCCGGCTATTTGTGGCCTCAGTATGCTGCGCACCGTGGCAAGCTGCACATGATGTTATACCGAAAGCTGACAGAATGCGCTGGCCCCGAAGCCGTGCAATTGGGTGCAAAGGTGACAGGTTACATTATCGACCGGGACGGAACTGTCAGCGCAAAAGTATCCTATGCCGATGGAGGCGAAGAGTTACATACAGGTACGTTGCTTATTGGTGCTGATGGTATTCACTCTGCCGTAAGGGCCCAAATGCACCCTACTCAACCTCCGATCCGCTGGGGCGGTGTCATGATGTGGAGAGGCACCTCGAGAGCAAAGCCGTTCAGAGGCGGTTCGTCCTTCATTGGTTTGGGCACACATCGCCAACGCTTGGTCATCTATCCGATTTCGCAACCCGATGCGGAGGGCTATGCAGATATCAACTGGATCGCAGAAGTAACATATGATGATCCGAAGAAACGCAAAACTGGGTGGTACGAACCCGCCAAACTGTCTGATTTTATCCATCACTTTGATGGCTGGACGTATGACTGGTTGGACGTCCCTGCACTTTTGGGCGTTGCCGATGTCATTTACGAAAATCCGATGATCGACCGTGACCCCGTCGATACCTGGGTCGATGGGCCAGTCGCTCTGATGGGCGATGCCGCTCATGCAATGTATCCGACAGGGTCGAACGGGGCCAGTCAGGCAATCATGGATGCCCGCACCATCGGCGCTTGCATATTAGCCCACGGCGTTACATCTAGCGCTCTTGCGGCATACGACACGCAGCTTTGCGCGCCCATATCGCAGCTTATTTTGCGAAATCGCGAGGCCGGGCCGTTCGGGTTGCTTAACATGGTCAACGACAGATGCGGTGGGAAGTTCAACAACATCGACGACGTGGTCACCGAACCGGAACGCGCTGCATTCATGGCACGCTATAAGGCAGCCGCCGGCTTCGCAATGGAACAGCTTAATGCATCCTCCCCGACAATCTCTCTTGGGTCCAAACTTCTTTAACCATCACCATGAACTGCAAGCCTCCGGCTGCTTTTGACACAGCCCTCGCTCAATCCCCCTAAGACGATTGTTGCCTAATCTTTATTCCGACTAAAATTGTCGGGTTGACGGCAACTCGTAATCTCGTCAAACACTCCCCAAAGTTTAACACTTGTTTTCAGCCACGCGGCTCATGCACAACGATACCAGTTTAGCCAACCCACCTAGAGGAACCTTGTTATGGCCCGCTTCCTGTTCTCTTCAGTATTGGCCCTGACCCTCGCGTCACCTGCGCTGGCCGTGGAAAAAGCCAACGTTATAGATACCTATGCAGATATCGCAGAGGCGATCTATGGTGACAGCCTGCTAACCGCGCAAAGGTTACAGGCCGCAGTTGTTGCGCTGATTGCACAGCCCTCACCCGGAAACCTGGATACCGCGCGCAAGGCATGGCGTGCGGCTCGTATTCCCTATCAACAATCTGAGGTGTTTCGCTTTGGCAATCCCATCGTCGATGATTGGGAAGGTGGTCTGAACAGCTGGCCGCTGGATGAGGGCCTGATTGACTATGTCGATGCGAGCTATGGAGGCGCATCGGACGAAAACGTTTTTGCAGCGCTTAATGTGGTCGCCAACCCTATCTTCACCCTGTCGGGCACCCAAGTTGATGCAACAAATATAACGCCAACTCTGATCCGCGAAACCCTGCACGAAGCAGACGGCAACGAAGCCAACGTCGCGTCGGGGTATCACGCAATAGAATTCCTACTTTGGGGGCAAGATCTGAACGGCACTAAATCAGGTGCAGGTTCGCGCCCTTGGACAGACTACGCACAAGCCGATGCATGCACCAATCAGAACTGTGATCGCCGCGGCGATTACTTGAAGGCAGCGACCGATCTTCTGGTCGCCGACCTAGAATACATGGTTGCACAATGGGGCGCGCAGGGCGCAGCCCGCAGCAATCTCTTTGCAAACGAAGATGCGGCAATTTCAGCGATGCTAACCGGCATGGGCTCCTTGTCCTATGGCGAATTGGCGGGTGAACGGATGCGGCTTGGGCTGATGCTTAACGACCCCGAAGAGGAAGAAGATTGCTTTTCAGACAACACTCATAATAGTCACTATTATGATGGGCTTGGCATACAGAACATCTATTTGGGCACATATTCCCGCGCGGATGGCACATTAATTACCGGGCCGTCCCTGTCAGACTTGGTTGCAGCGGAAAATGCCGATCTGGACATCGAAATGCAGATGAAACTATCCGACACGATGCGAAACCTAGGCCAGATAAAAACTGCTGCGGAATCGGGCATGGCCTATGACCAGATGCTGGCACGCGGCAACAAAGGCGGCGAAACGCTGATAATGGGTGGGGTCAACGCATTGATCGGGCAGACCAAGACAATTGAACGCGTGGTGGCAACCTTGAAACTCGAAAACGTAGCGATTGAAGGTTCTGATAGCCTCAACACCACGGGTGCGGTGTTTCAGTGAATCGACCGCAAAGCTGTAATTTACTTCTAGAAAGATATTCTTGTGACTAAAGGCCTTTTCGCTGGATTCGCGCTGACTTTGGCAAGCACAAACCCTTTATATGCGCAGGAAAACCTAATTAGCTGGTCAGGCGACCTAGAGATCGGTTTCGATGGCACTATATCCTCAGGTGACCCGGCCAGCGAGTTCACAGATAATTACGCCAGCCTCGAGACATCGTTTGAAGCAGGGTTGGCGCACGGCGTTGCGCTTTTCGGAACGCTGACTTTGGAAAGCGTTATCGACCCTACCGACACCAGACATTTCGAAGATATCGGGCTCTATGTAAGTGCTTTGGGGCTGGAATTTGAATTTGCCCATAGCCACATCCAGCTTGGAAAGATTAACCCGACTTTTGCAATCGCTTGGGACGCAGCCCCCGGGTTTTACGGCACTTCCCTTGCCGAGGACTATGAATTGAACGAGGCGATCGGTGTTACCTTGGACACGCCATTGCAGGGCACGGACGGGACCCTTTCCATGGCGGTGTTTTATGCGGATGACACCGGGCTAAGCGACTCATTTGGGGTCAGACGCGGGCGAAACATAACTGCTCACGGTGGTGCGGGGAATACAGGCAAGCTGAACAACGTCGCGCTGCAATATCTACATATTCACGAAGACTCCACCTATTGGATCGGAGGACGTTTTCTGACTGCCTCCAAGGTAGATGTGTCGGACGAGCTGGGTGCAGTAGTCGGCATGGCGCATAGCTTTGACAACGGTTTTGACATAATTTTCGAAATTGCTCATTTCGATGGTTTTGCCGGCGGGGCGACGAATGTCACTTACACTACAGTAGGGTCCTCATACGCCCATGGACCTTGGGAATACTCCGCCTCTTTTACCGGTATGCGCGACAGCGCAGCAGGCCATGATCATGTGGTTTCCATCGGCTTAGACTATCTACACGAAAACGATATTGCCATTGGCGGGGGGGTGGCGCTCTATAATGTGGCAGGCGTGAAATCCACCGCTATCGGCGCCTCTGTTGTGGTGCCGTTTTAGAAACAGGTTAGGGAACATCATGCTACCTCTCAGGTCTTTCGCGCCTCGGATTGTTGCATTGCTATTGTCGATTTCGTCACTGGTCGGCAGTCCGTTGGCGGCTGGGGTACTGGATGAACCTCACCTCAACATTATTCCCCGCACCGCAGATGAAATGGTGCGGATCGCTGCGGCAACGGCACCAGCAGAAAACTTTGACGCCCCGAATCCGTTCGAAGCCAACCCCGCCGGGGCCGCCACCGTTCGCGCGCGTACCAACGCCGACGCGTTTTCCCAACCCTCAGGCAATATTGCGTTCGAAGATGAATTGACGTTCAAGATTGGTAATGGGTTGTTCCGCAAACTTTGGGTATCATCCCCGTCTTCTACGCTTGCCTCTGACGGGTTGGGGCCTTTGTTCAACGCCCGATCCTGTCAAAGCTGCCACATCAAGGACGGCCGCGGCCATACCCCGGACGGCCCCGACGACAACGCCATTTCGATGTTTCTGCGTGTTTCCATTCCCAGCATCGGCGAAGCCACAAATATACATGATATAAAAGGCTATTTCGCCACTTTGGCGGACCCCACCTATGGCACTCAGTTGCAAGATTTCGCGGTACCAGGTCACGCAGCGGAATACCGGTTACAAATCAACTATCACGAAATCCCGGTCCAACTTTCCGGTGGGCAAGTCGCTTCATTGCGCAGCCCCACGTATATAGCGGCTGACCTAGGGTATGGGCCGCTTGACCCCCAAGCAATGCTAAGCCCGAGAATGACACCCCAGATGATCGGTTTGGGTTTACTCGAGACAATTCCAGCAGCCGATATTTTAGCCTTAGCCGACCCTGACGATACCAATCGTGACGGTATATCAGGGCGGCCAAACATCGTATGGTCGCAAGAATTCGGCACCTCAATGCTAGGCCGTTTCGGTTTGAAGGCTGGGATGCCAACGATACGAGAGCAGGCAGCCGGAGCCTTCGCGGGTGATATCGGCATCTCGAACCCGATCTTTACCGATCCTTTTGGAGATTGTTCCACCATTCAAGATGCCTGTGTCAAAGCACCCAACGGCGCGGGTGATGTGCGCGGCTTTGAAATTGACGCTAAAGGGCTTGACCTGGTCACTTATTACAGCCGCAACCTTGCCGTACCCGCCCGGAACGACGCGGGCGACCCAAAGGTGCTGCGCGGCAAGCAGATTTTTTATCAAACCGGGTGCACTGCCTGTCATCAGCCTAATTTCGTTACCCATAGGTTAGTGGACAGGCCCGAACAAAGCTTTCAACTGATCTGGCCCTATACCGACATGCTACTACACGACATGGGCGAAGGTCTGGCCGACCACCGGCCCGAAGCGCGCGCTAACGGCAGGGAATGGCGCACCGCGCCGCTGTGGGGGATAGGAATGACAGAGCGTGTGTCGGATCACAAAAACTTTCTGCATGATGGCCGGGCCCGGTCGCTTCTCGAAGCCATTCTGTGGCATGGCGGTGAAGCAGAAAATGCAAGGACACGCGTCATAGATATGCCCCCGGCCGACCGGGATGCCCTGGTGAGTTATCTGGAAAGTCTTTGAAATGAAAAAATTGATCTTAGCCGCTGCAATCGCCCTCGCCCCGCTCGCGTCATGGGCAGAGACCAAAGCCGACACCGTGCGAGACGTGATTACCCAGCACATCTTGCCCCGTTATTCCACCTTGGCCGAGACCAGCGATGAACTGGCGGCCAGGGCACAGGCTGATTGTTCAGCGGCATCAGAAGCCTTACGCAGAGCCTATAACAGCGCATTTGATGCCTGGATCGCAGTGAGCCACCTGCGTTTTGGCCCTTCAGAACTGAATAATCGCGCCTTTGCGCTGGCCTATTGGCCCGACAGCCGGGGTGCCACACCAAAGACCCTGGCGGCGCTGATCGCTGATGCAGACCCGGCGGCCAATACGCCGGACACTTTTGCCGAAATATCAATAGCTGGTCGCGGATTTTATGCTCTCGAGTTTTTGCTATATGATGACCAGTTAAGCACCATGGGCAGCGCGGATTATCGCTGTGCCCTCGTAAAGGCCGTCACCGCCGATATAGCTGCGCAGTCACGCGCCATTCTGGATGATTGGCAACAGGGATACGCGGATACGCTTTTATCCCCCACAGACACCAGCCCTTACCGCAGCACCGAAGAAGTAGCGCAGGAACTATTCAAGGCTTTGAACGTCGGGCTTGAGTTTACAGCCGACATTCGCATCGGTCGCCCTATGGGCACATTTGATCGCCCGCGGCCCACAAGGGCGGAAACGTGGCGCTCTGGCCGGTCGCTGCGAAATGTGGTGCTGTCGTTGAACTCACTAGAGGATCTGGCACTACGCCTGTCGCAAAGTGACCCCGCATTGGCTGACAAATTCAAGAGGGCGTTTGCCAATGCAGCAGAAATTGCCGCGCAATTGGACGATCCAGTGTTCGCTGGCGCAGCAGAACCGCAATCCCGCCTGCACATCGAAGTTCTGCAACAGGCCGTTACCAAAATCCGCACGATAGCCAACACGGACCTTGGGCCTCTGCTGGGCGTCGCGTCTGGTTTTAACGCTCTGGATGGAGACTGAACATGACCAACCGCCGTCACTTTATCGCAGGGCTGCTTGCCACAGGGTTGGTCCCCGCGCCCACATGGGCAGACGTAGGCGGGCCAGCCTATCTGGCTGCCGCTGCATTGTCCGATGGAAGTTTTTCTTTGTGTGGTATCGACCGAAACCTTGATATCATCTTTCAGTTGCCGCTACCGGGTCGCGGCCACGCAGCGGCGGCACATCCAACGCGCCCCCAAGCAGTGGCATTTGCACGACGTCCCGGCAACTTTGCCATGGTCATTGACTGCCTTTCAGGAAAGGTAACTGCGCGTCTTGAAGCCCCCAACAAACGGCACTTTTTCGGACATGGCGTATTTTCCCAAGATGGAACTAGGCTCTATACAACCGAAAACGATTATGCCGCGGGTACTGGCCGGATCGGGGTATGGGATGTCGAACTTGGGTATGTGCGCGTCGATGAATTTGCCAGTGGCGGCATCGGCCCGCATGATATCAAGCGGCTGCCGGATACCGATGTGCTAGTGGTTGCCAATGGTGGGATCGATACGCACCCGGATTCTGGGCGGGTCAAGCTCAATATCCCGGCTATGCATCCGAACCTCAGCTATATCGAAGATCGCAAAGTCGTTGAACAGGTCGACCTAGCGCCCGAATTGCATAAAAACTCCATCCGGCATTTGGCATTGGGGCAGGATGGCCTGGTCGCCTTCGGCATGCAGTGGCAAGGCGGCGCGACGCCGCCTCCATTAGTCGGCCTGCACCGGCGCGGCGAAAACATTAGCCTTTTGCCAAGCAACGATGACATGCGCGGCTATATCGGCTCTATTGCCATGTCTGGTGACGGTAGCCAAATTGCCGTTACATCCCCCCGCGCCGGATTGGTCCAAGTATTTGACACCGGATCGCGAACTCAAAGCGATAGCATCGCCTTTACAGATGTGAGCGGGGTGGCACCCGGCGCTGATGGCTTTGTCATCACAAGTGGTACCGGAAAACTGCAAGGGCTTGGCATGCCGCCAGGCCCCGCGAAATCACTGATGTGGGACAACCATCTTGTTGATATCTAGATTAACAGCCTCCCAAACATAACGGCTAATCCTATCGCGATAAGGCCTGTGCGTTTAACAGCACCTCCGCCCCCAATCAGCCCGAATGAAATCAAACCCAAGCCAACACCAACCCGGACAAATGCGAAAATCGCGGCAACAGGATCGGTGTTGAGCCGGATCAGATTGGGGTTGGCGATCATCCCCAACGGAATGAGATATAGCCCGATACCAAGCGCCATAGCCGAAAGCGCAACCTTCAACCAGTTTTCTCCGATCATGCCCGCTGCGATAAAGACCGCTCCACAAACGGGTGGGGTGATGGTGGACAACAAGGCGAACCAAAACACAAAAAGATGAGCTTGCAGAGGTTCCAACCCCAACTTTGTTAGCGCAGGCCCTGCAACTGATACGCAAATCACATAGGCAGCAGTCGTAGGCACCTCCATTCCCAAAACCAAGCATGCCAGCGCGGCCAACAGCAACGAAGGCCATAACATCCCTCCGGCCCCCTCGAGGATCAGCGACGTTATCTTTACGCCGAGCCCAGTAATCGACAGCACCCCGATAATAATCGAAGCACACAAGATGATCGCTGCGATCATCGAGACCTGCTTTGCGGCGCCCATCACAGCAGACTTCAAACGGTTTGCAACTGCGTGGGGTTCTACGCGCAATTCGGTATCGAACAACAAAAGCGCAGCACCCGCCAATATGGCCAACGCTGCGGCATATTCCGGGGTATATCCCACCACGAACATGGCAATCATCAACACCGTGAATGGGACTAGAAAGAACAACGACGTGATGACGACATCGCGGCGCTTCGGCTGATCCTCCGCGGCGATACCTTGCAGGTCATATCGCTGTGCATAGGCGTTGATACCAACCCAGACCGCCCAGAAATAAAGCACGGCAGGCAAAATTGCAGCTGCCATGATCGCCGTATAGGGCACACCTGTGAGTTCCACCATAATGAACGCCCCTGCCCCCATCAAAGGCGGCATGATTTGTCCACCGGATGACGCAACAGCTTCGACGGCCGCCGCCAATCGCTTGGGGTATCCCAGCCGTGTCATTGCAGGTAGCGTGATCGCCCCAGTCAAGGCGACATTCGCAGAGGCGGAGCCCGAGATTGAGCCAAACAGCGCTGACGAGATTACCGATACCTTCGCGGCACCGCCCTTAAGGTGCCCCGCAGCCGCAGCCGCAATATTCATGAACCCCTGCCCCGCCGCCCCTGCGTTCAGCACGGCACCGAAGATCACGAATATTGCCACTACATTTACTGACACACCGGTGAGCTGCCCCCATATACCCCCTTCGGCAATTGTAAGCGTGCCCAGAAAACTGGCCAGCGGTGTGCCGGAATGGCCAAATTGACCGGGGATATATTGGCCAAGTAACCCGTATAACAACGCCGTCCCGGCCACCAAGGGCAAGGGCCAGCCGATAGCCCGGCGGGCCGCCTCTAGCGTGACCAGCAACAGCACGATGGCGATAGCGACCTGACCCGGACCTTCTAAAAACCCGTATTGGTCGGCCAATGCATTGTGATTGACTGCAACCCACAGCGCCGCACCGACCCCCAGCAATGTCAATACGACACCCGACCAAAACATCAGGCGCGATGTTGCCCCAATCATAAAAACGAACGGCAATATGAACGCCATATGTAGCGGACGGCTGACCAAGTTCGGAACCAGCCCCGAAAAGACCAGGGCCATGTGGTACCCAACCAAAGCAGCAGCAAGCGCCAGCCAGAAGGCAGCCACCAAACGGTTAATTTGCATGCAATATCCCTTGCGACGGTGAACGGGTCCCGACCAGACCCGTTCCGCTTGCTTTACTTGTTAGCGTCGGGAACGCTGATTCCGGCCTCTTGATAATAACGCAGCGCACCGGGGTGAATTTCTGTCGTGATGTTCTCCATCAGACCCTCGTTCACACCGGCCCACCATTTCGCGCTATCCGCTAACCTGTCGCGACTTTCCCAAAACGTCTTGGTCAATGTATAGGCTGTGTCATCGTCCATTGCCGTTGTCGTATAGGCCACAACCGGTAACGACGTGGTTTGAATGTCTTCGTCCTGTCCCGCATAGGTCCCGGCCGGAATAGTGATTGCTGTCCGCTTCGTCTGTGCGACCTGATCGGGTGTCATAGACAAGACATTCACCGGGGTGGAAGCCGCGGCTTCGATCACATTAGGGGCTGGCCATGAACCGGCAGTCACAAATCCGTCGATCTGACCGTTTTTCAAAGCGGCTACCGCGTTCGACAGCTCTGCGTCCGCGATCTGCACTTTGCCATCCAGTCCGAACAGGGACAGATATTTTTCGCCCTCGGTGGCACCAAATGACCCTTTGCCCAACAGGATGATCTTGCCAGAAAGATCGGCGATCCCAGTGGTTTCGCTAGCCTGTGACATCACGAAATGCATCGTCAGAGACGGAATCGGAAACAAAGCCCGGATCTTGTCGAAAGACGGGTCGCCCTTATCTTCGAACATCGCCTTGCCACCTTGGGCAAGGTTGACCAGTGCGGGCGGGGTCGTAAAGACATAATCACCGCCACGGGCGCGTACCTCCATGACATTCTGAACCGACCCCTGGCTTTCTTCGACCGTCATGACAATGCCACCCTCAGTCCCGGCCTTCATTGCCTCCGATAGTTCCACGCCCATCTGATAGTAAGACGACCCGGTTTTGGCAGATTTATAAGTCACGCGTGTCTCGGCCTGCGCCAGACCACCGCCCATTCCGACAAGCACGACCGCCAACGCAGTTGTTTTGAATACCGATATCATTTTATGTAATCCCCCCCAAAATCATAAGCCGTGCATATCTTGGCAGGAAAGCCAGAAGGTACCAGCGTTATTTATTAGGTATCACTGCTTACCCCACGGCTAGAGATCGCCGGATGCGATGGTACTTGTGCAGGATAATTCAGGCCAACAGGAAATTCTTGTCTAACAAGTGAAAAGCTAAGGGCGGCTTACTTTAGATATTTACATTTAGAAATGAAACGTTAGCAATTCCCGTAAGAAATGAAAAACCGTACACGTAGGTGCGGCAGCGATAATAACAAAGACATGGGGAAACAATGCCAATCGCGCTTCAAGCGGAAGGATTAACGAAAGAATTCAAAGGCTTCATTGCCGTTAACAATGTAAATCTTTCGATCGAAAAGGGAACAATTCACGCGCTTATCGGTCCCAATGGTGCAGGCAAGACGACATGCTTCAATCTGCTGACCAAATTTCTACAGCCAACGCGAGGTAAAATTACCTACGAAGGTCGCGACATCACCAAACTGAAACCCGCAGAGATCGCGCGCATGGGCATGGTCCGTTCGTTTCAGATCTCGGCCGTGTTTCCGGACTTGACCGTGTTGCAGAACGTTCGGGTCGCGCTGCAACGTGCGCGGGGCGACAGCTATGATTTCTGGCGCTCGGATAAGGTCCTGTCCAAGTTCGACGACCAAGCGCTTGAGTACATCGAAGAGGTAGGGTTAAGCGCTCTCGCCCACGAAAGAGCCGCGTCGTTACCCTATGGGCGCAAACGCGCGCTTGAAATTGCGACGACGCTAGCGCTAAGCCCCGACATGTTGCTGCTAGACGAGCCGATGGCCGGCATGGGCCGCGAAGACGTTGAGCTTATTTCCAGATTAATACGCCGTATCGCAGAGAACCGCACCGTATTGATGGTGGAACATAACTTATCGGTGGTCGCGGACCTGTCCGACCGGATAACCGTGCTGGCGCGTGGTGAAATTCTTGCCGAGGGGACCTATGAGGAGATTGCAAAAGCCCCCGAAGTGATCGAAGCCTACATCGGAGCAAGCCATGACTGAACCTGCTGAAAATTTGTTGTTGAAAGTCAGCGGGCTGCAAGGCTGGTACGGCGAAAGCCATGTTCTGCATGGTATTGATTTCGAAGTCCGCCAGGGTGAAGTGGTGACGTTGCTTGGCCGCAATGGGGCTGGAAAAACGTCCACTCTATTGGCGATCATGGGGATCTTGGCAAAACGAACCGGGTCCATCACGTTTCAGGGGACCGAACTGATCGGGATGCAACCGCGCCATATCGCACGGTTGGGCGTAGCGCTGTGCCCTGAAGAACGCGGGATATTTTCTTCGCTAAGCGTTGAGGAAAACCTGATGTTACCGCCGCGTATCGCGCCGGACGGGCTAAGCGTGGAGCGGATATATGATCTGTTTCCGAACCTATACGAGCGCCGCAAGAGCAGCCAAGGCACCAAGCTTTCAGGCGGGGAGCAGCAAATGTTGGCAATTGGGCGCATTCTGCGCACTGGGGCCAAATTCCTGTTGCTGGACGAACCGACCGAAGGCCTTGCCCCCGTCATTGTGCAGCAAATCGGTCATACGATTGCCGCGCTCAAAGACGAAGGCTTCACCATCGTGTTGGTTGAACAGAACTTCCGATTTGCAGCCTCAGTCGCAGACCGACATTACGTCGTCGATCAGGGCAAGGTCGTGGATATGATCCCGAACGACCAGCTAGAACAGAACGCCGAAAAGCTACACGCATATCTGGGCGTCTGAAACAGTTTACCGGCGCTATTGCGCCATCATCAGGAGGAGAAGAGTTATGTTCAGGAAACTTGCAATCAGTTCGGCAGCGCTTGCTGCGATGACCGGTGCACCGGCCATGGCGCAAGATATCGCAGTAAAGCTTGGCGTTCTCAATGACCGCTCTGGTATCTATGCCGACCTGTCGGGCGAAGGCTCTGTTGTGGCGGCGCGGATGGCCGTCGAAGACTTCAAGGCCGCTGAAAAAGGCATGAAGGTCGAAATCATTTCCGCCGACCACCAGAACAAGCCGGACATTGGGTCGAATATCACCCGCCAATGGTTTGATGTAGAGGGCGTGAACGCCATTCTAGACGTTCCAACCTCTTCGGTGGCCCTTGCGGTTGCCGACATCGCAGCCGAAAAAAATGGCGTACTGCTTGATTCCGGCGCGGGGTCTACGTCCCTGACGCGCGAACAGTGCCGCCCGACCACCATCCACTGGACCTATGACACAGCTGCCTTGGCGAACGGCACCGGTGCCGCGATGACCAAAGCCGGCGGCAAAAAATGGTTCTTCCTCACCGCTGACTATGCCTTTGGTCATTCGCTTGAGGATAACACCACCAAAGTCGTCGAAGCAAACGGTGGCGAAGTCGTTGGACAGGTCAATGTACCCTTCCCAACACAGGATTTCTCTTCGTTCCTGCTTCAGGCGCAGGGTAGTGGTGCTGATGTCATCGGCTTGGCGAATGCAGGTGGCGATACTGTGAACGCGATCAAGCAGGCATCGGAATTTGGCATCACGCAGGCGGGCCAAAAGCTTGCAGCGTTGCTGATGTTCACCAACGATGTTCATGCGCTTGGCGCGCAGACGGCGCAAGGACTGTCCTTGACCGAAGCGTTTTATTGGGATCAGAACGACGACACCCGCGCCTGGTCGAAACGGTTCATGGAAACTCACGGTGCAATGCCTAACATGGTCCAAGCCGGCGTCTATTCTTCGACCATGGCCTATCTTGAAGCGGTCAAGGAACTTGGCAGTGCCGAGGACGGCAAAGCCGTCGTTGCCAAAATGAAAGAGATGGACATCAACGATCCGTTGTTCGGCAAGGTAACGATCCGCGGCGATGGCCGGGCTCTGCACAACATGTACTTGTTCGAAGTGAAAACGCCCGAAGAGTCGACCGGCGAATGGGACCTGTACAAGGAAATCTCGTCGATCACTGGCGAAGAAGCCTTCTTGCCGATGCTTGAAGAGTGCGATTTCACCAAGAAATAATAGCCAGAAAAACCATCCGTCCCACCATTCCGGCGGGGCGGATATCTTTATCTAAACTGCGCAACAGGGCCTACACATGTTCGAGTTATTGGGAATTCCGCCTCAGGTTTTGATGGGCCAGCTCTTGCTTGGGCTGATTAACGGGTCGTTTTACGCGGTCCTTTCGCTGGGGTTGGCCGTGATCTTTGGCTTGCTTAACATCATTAATTTCGCCCACGGCGCACTATACATGGCCGGAGCCTTCGTGGCTTGGATGCTGTTAAACTATTTCGGCATCGGCTATTGGCCCGCTTTGGTCTTGGCTCCGCTTATCGTCGGGGCGTTAGGTATCATCCTTGAACGTACCATGCTGTCGCGCCTGTATCATTTGGATCACCTGTACGGGCTTTTGCTTACTTTTGGCTTGGCGTTGATCATTCAGGGGCTGTTCAGAAACTACTATGGTATCTCCGGCCTCCCCTACCAAATTCCGGACGTGCTGTCTGGTGGCCAAAACCTTGGGTTTATGTTCCTGCCAAACTATCGTGCATGGGTCGTTGTCGCCTCAATCGTCGTCTGTTTGGGCACGTGGTTCATGATCGAAAAAACCCGCTTGGGCGCCTATTTGCGTGCCGCAACGGAAAACCCGACGCTCGTCGGTGCATTTGGTGTGAACGTGCCGATAATGATCATGTTGACCTATGGGTTTGGTGTCGCATTGGCCGGTTTTGCCGGTGTGCTCGCGGCCCCCATCTATTCGGTGAACCCCATCATGGGGGAACAACTGATCATCGTTGTCTTTGCAGTGGTGGTAATCGGCGGTATGGGGTCGATTATGGGCGCCATCATTACCGGTTACATGCTCGGCATCGTCGAAGGACTGACGCGTGTGATATATCCAGAAGGTTCGGCCGTCGTTATCTTCGTCATCATGGCTATCGTCTTGATGATCAAACCTGAAGGCTTGTTCGGGAGACCCGTCTAATGGCTATCGTAGAAAAATCAAACAATTTGGAATCGTCCTCACCGCTGGTCGAACCAGTGACACAAGCCGCGGATATGTCGAAGTTACACAAATATATCTTTGCAATTCTGCTGATTGCGCTGATTATCTTGCCATTTTTTGTCTATCCGATCTTTGCGATGAAGGTGATGTGTTTTGCGCTTTTTGCAGCAGCATTCAACCTGTTGCTCGGTTTCGGTGGCTTGCTTTCATTCGGTCACGCGGCCTATTTCGGCGGGGCCAGCTATGTCGCGGCCCACGCGGCCAAAGTGTGGGGTTTCACACCTGAACTTGCGGTTCTGACCGGCACCGCTGCGGCGGCGTTATTGGGGTTTGCCATCGGGTCACTGGCGATCCGGCGGCAGGGTATCTACTTTGCCATGGTCACCCTGGCCTTTGCCCAGATGGTCTATTTCGTAGCTATTCAGGCAAAATTCACCGGGGGCGAAGATGGCATCCAGGGGGTGCCGCGCGGTGACCTGTTTGGAATATTTTCTCTTGCAGACAACATAGCGCTGTATTTCTTTGTCTTGGCGGTAACGTTCGGCGGCATCTTGCTGCTCTACCGGATCGTGCATTCTCCGTTTGGGCAGGTTCTCAAGGCCATCCGGGAAAACGAACCGCGGGCTATTTCGCTTGGCTATGACGTGAACCGTTATAAGCTGATCGTTTTTACGCTATCCGCAACATTGGCAGGTCTGGCCGGTGCAACCAAGTCGCTGGTGTTTCAGCTCGCCTCGCTTACCGATGTGCATTGGTCAATGTCCGGCGAAGTCGTCCTAATGACCCTATTAGGCGGTATGGGGACGATATTCGGTCCCTTGGTAGGGGCGGGTGTCATCGTTACGATGCAGAACTATCTTGCAACCTTCGGTGCGTGGGTCACCGTTATCCAAGGCGTCATCTTTGTCATCGGCGTGCTGATGTTCCGGGAAGGGATAATTGGCGTGCTGGCACGCTGGTTGAAAAAACCACTGTAAACGCAGAAACCGGTACCCAGTCTGGGGCGGTTAGTCCCAGACGAACTTATGATAGTCAAAGCCAGCCTCAAGGTCGGGCTTGACGACCTCAAAATAGGGTGACAGATTAAAATCGCGCGGCGCGAATAACGAATAGTGGCGAATGTGGAAAATTTCCCGCCGGGCAGCATCCGTAACGGTGTTTTCTGAAACATCAGGCAATATCGGATAATTAATGGTCTGAAACGCCTGCGCAATCAGCGAAGAACAGATTGCCCGAGTGGGGTCGCCAGAGCCGAATGCGAGCGCCCTCCGCCGAAACTGGCTAGGTAAAGGCGGGGTCGGTAGAAAGTAACGCAATAGGTCGAAGATATTACGTAGATCATAGTTCAGCCCAAGCTTTCCGATCATGAATGCAACAATAGTCGCGCGGTCTTGGTCGCTCAGGGCCTTGGCGCGGCATATTCGCAAATTGAACCCCTGATAGTCCTCCAGCGGCGAAGCCACGCACCCCTCGTGCAGCTTGACTTCGACCAGACGTAAATTTGCCTCGTCATCGCGAGAGTTCACCAGCGCATCGCCAACATAAAATGCAGCGTGTGACCACGTGGATTGGGTGAGGTATTTGATTGCACCGGATATACGCGCGTTGCCTTCGACCAATAACACATCGCCCGGCTGAAGCGTTTGGCGCAGCTTTCCAAAATCTAGATGGGCATGTGGTTTGTACCTCGAACGCTGCATGTGCAACGCACTTGCCAGTTTTTGCCCAAGCTTGCCCAGCAGTCTATCCGACGCCCTTTGCATGCCACGCATCATGATGCCTGCCCTCCCGTGACGTATACTAAACAGATATACCGCAACCGCTAGGTTGTCATGGGGTTCATGCGTCCTGCGGTGCCCGGCAGGGCCAAGCCAGCGCCTTGGGCCTGCCTTACCCCCTACCCTTCGAAAACGCGGTGACGGGCGTTTTCGACATGGGTACGCATCGCTTTACGCGCGGCCTCGGGGTCTTGTTTTTCAATCGCCTCTACAATCGCAAAATGTTCGCGCTGCACCAGATCCAGGCGCCCTTGAGGCTTGGTAAGTGACAGGTTCCGTGTCAGATTGAGACCGGCAAGAATATTGGCCTTCATCGAAGATCGGGCGACTGCAAAATATTGGTTACCTGACGCGGCGCATATCAGTTCGTGGAACTTTTCATCGGCATCGACACCCAGCTCACCTGTCGCAATACATTGGTCAAGCGCATCCAACGCCCCCCGCATACGCGTCAAATCCGCCTCGGTGCGCCTTGTGGCCGCAAGATAGGCCGCTTCGCCTTCGATCGCAGTTCGAAATTCAAAGGTGCGCTGGATGTCGGCGATCGATCCGACCGGGGCGAACTCAAGAATGATACCCTCGGGGCGCCGCTGCACATACGATCCCGACCCTTGCCGCGATACAATCACGCCATCCTCTCGCAGCTGCTTAAGCGCCTGCCGAAGTATCGGTCGCGACATCTCAAGCTGTTGACCCAGAACCTGTTCGGTGGGAAGTTTTTCACCAACCGGAATTTCTCCGTTCACGATCATCGCAAGGATTTTTTCGTATCCTTGATCTGACAGGGTACGATCTCTGCGGGGTTTTCCCGATCCCGATTGCTCGGTTCCGTTACCCTTTGACTGTTGCTGTATTTTTGCCATGCATCGCACCTAATAATCATTCCCCAGTCTGCCGGCTGATATAGACCAACGATCAAAGTATCAAATTCGTGCATCTTTCAACATAAAATACTTATGAGACTATGACCAGATGAGCTTCCCGCCTCCTCATTTGGCAATCTTTTGAGGTTGTTATCGGTCGACACCTTTATTTCCCCACCAATAGTACTTGGATAATCAACCCCAGATGATCTGTGCGTAATGGTGATGGCAGGGTATCTGGTCAATGACATGGTATGCAGGCGTATAAGCCAGTTCTAGCGGATGCCACGTTGTCGATGGAACCGTTGTTCCGTTGGATTGTTTCCCTTTTACTCATGAAGGAGAAATTCAAATGGAACATACAACCTCTGCAAATCTAGTCTCATCCTCCAATGTTAATGGCACCGACGTCTATGGTCGTGATGGCAGCCACATCGGTTCTATAGATCACCTTATGATTGACAAAAAGTCAGGCAAGGTCGCCTATGCCGTTATGGGCTTTGGCGGTTTCTTGGGAATGGGTGAAGAACACTACCCCATTCCATGGAGCAAACTCCGCTATGATACGACCAAAGACGGTTTCGTAACCGATATCTCCGAGCAAGATGTTAAAGGGGCGCCAGACCGAACCGATAGCTGGCATACCGACCGTGATTGGGAACGCCGCACCCACGATCACTACGGTGCGCCCCTGTATTGGCTCTAACCTTTACATTATTACACATCGCGGCCCCTAACGGGGCCGCCCCCGCTCCTATAATCCAAGCGGCTTACCCTTCAAACTCGACCCTCATCACCGGCCCCAGCTCTGCCTCTACCGCAGTTAGCAGCGGGCCCGATAAATGGGTTTCAATATAACGCTGCGCAAACTTGCTCGGTGCCTTGAGCCGCAAAATACCCGCCTCAAAGCTAATCAATTGCAGTTGCGAGAACCACGCTTTGAATTGATCTTTGTTACCCTGTGCCAAGCGTGCCATCGCGCTTTGCCACGTGCCAGGGATATCCACCTTATCGTCACACGGTTTACTAAAATCGCTAAGCTGCACGACCTTTACAGGCTCTTGCTGTTGGTATCGCATGCACATGCGTTCTTCAAAATCTGGCCCGACCAATGCCCAGCATTTTTCTGAGAGTTTTACGATTTGCGAATAATTCAAACGATAGGCTGCCACCCTGCCCCTGACGCCACTGCGTTTGCAAACCAAAATCTGTGCATCGGTCAGCCGCTTGATTTCGCGTTTGACCGTTCGTTCATTCACTGACCACATCCGCGCAAGATCGCGTTGCCCCACTGTCAATTCATCGGCTCGCCAGTTATACCGCGCCGTCACCGCTGCGATCAGTCTCATCAATGAGGTTTGAAGCGTCGGGCTACCATTTAGCCCGGCCACACTTAATGCCGTCAAGAGATCATATTTGATAACACCGGCCTCAGGGCCGGTTAACCTCAATGTGTTCATTACTCTACTGCCCGTTCGTACTTTGCGTCGTGGTGCCTCAATGGTCGTCTTCTTTTGAGCCGATTCCATTTCTCTATTTAGAAAGCTCTAAATCCCGTCTTCTGTCAACCCGAACCGAAAAGCGGGATTTGCCTATTCCTACTAATTATATCTGAAAGATAAGGGTTATTAGGTTAAGGGGGACGCTTAACTGTCACCTTAACAAGGGTTTGCTGTCACCGAAACTCTTGAAAAACCTTCCTGCCTGTCACCAAAATTATTGGGTTTACTATTGTGAGCCAATCTAAACCCCGTATGCGATATTAGAGATAATCGTTTCTTTTAATTTAGGTTTTGCCAATTTCTTAAAATCGCGTTATTTGATAACGAAGCTTAAACAACGCGAGCAGGTAAATGCGAGATCATAACGACCTACTTAACATGAACGAACGCAGCCTAGAACAACAGGCTGCTGTGCGTCGCGCAACTTTTTCACCAGGAGAGATAAAAGCGCTCAGGCCCTTTTCGATCTGGGAGATTAGTCAGTTCATGTTTGACGTGCCTGCCGATACGTTGCGTAAAAAGCTGGCTGATGACCCGTCCCTGCCGCAGGGGCTGACCGAAGAAGACGGGCGCCAGCGCTGGTTCACTCTTGAAGAAATTAACGAACTCCGTCGCCGCGCCCGTTTTCGGGGGCGCAAGCTGTTGCCTGAGCGGCCTCGGGGACGGGCGATGCGGGTGGCCGTTTCCAATTTCAAAGGGGGGGTAGGCAAGACCGTGGTCGCGCAGCACCTCGCCCATGCGGCGGCATTGGATGGATACCGTGTGCTTTGTGTCGATTTCGACCCTCAGGCGACGCTGACCCATTCGATGGGGCTGACCGAAGTCAAGGAATGGAATACGGTTTGGGGTATTATGTGTCGCGATCTGTGCCGAGAAGCAAACCGGATCATGGAAAGCTATGATGACCCGGATGATTGCCCCTACCCTTCCGCCGATGAGTTGCCAGAGGATGTCCAATCCATTGGCGCGCAACGGTTTCAAGATTTTATCCAGCCGACGTGCTGGCCGACCATCGACATCATCCCATCTTGTGCAAATGCCGCTTTTGTTGAGTTCGCGAGCGCACAGTATCGCTCGCTTCACAAAGCTTGGAGCTTTTTCGGCTGTGTGGCCCGATATCTCGATGAACTGCCGGACGACCAGTACGACATCATCATTTTCGACTGCCCGCCCGCGATCGGATATCAGTCTCTGAATGCTGCGTTTGCCGCCGATATTCTCTATATTCCGTCTGGGCCTGGGTATTGGGAATATGACAGTACGACAAGTTATCTTGGGCAGCTAGGCGATGCCATGGCTGATATTTCCGATGGATTTTCGGCTCTTGCCGCTGACGCCGGCATCACTCTTCCCAAGCGATTTTCTGACATCCGTCTTTTGATGACACGTTTCGAGGCTTCTAATCCATTGCATACTGCGATGATGGATGCCTTTAAAAATGTCTTTGGCGCGGACGTCTGTGCGAATCCGATTGAAATGACCCGTGCGGTTGAACAATCAGGGCGGTTTCAAATGTCAGTATACGAGCAAGACTATCGCCAAATGACCCGAGAGACTTGGAAGCGAGCGCGGCAGAGCTTTGACAGGGCGTATGGCGAATTTTTGCAAACGGTTTTGGCCGCATGGAAAGAAAACGATAAAAGAAAGGAAGCAGCGGAATGAGCGGTAAGAACAAGTTCGGCTTCGCACCTCTTGATGCGGCGGCATCTGCCAAACGACGGCCCCGAGAGCCTGGCCCAATGGGGGCAGCCGTACGGGACGTTGCGGAAAATCTTCAGGAGACCACTGAAGCCAAGATCGAACAGCGCCGCCGTAATGCAGAGGACGCGAAGACCTTTCGGCAAGCACAGGGTGAGGGGCGTGTTTTATATCAGATACCCCTTAGCGACATCTTCACAGACGATCTGCCGCGGGATCGCATGGCGCTTGATGAAGTTGCTCAGTCTGATGAAATGGAGGAACTCAAATCCTCGATCCGGGACCGGGGGCAGCGAGAGCCAGTAGAAGTTTATGTTGGGCCGAACGGATACTACCAGCTTAAGAAGGGATGGCGACGGTTCACCGCCTTGTCGCAGCTTTTCACTGAAACCAAGGATGAACGGTTCGGCACTATTACCGCGCGTGTAGAAAGCGGTGATGGCGACCGTATCTCGCGCTATGTGGATATGGTTGAAGAGAATGTCGTACGCGAAGATCTTTCCTTCGCTGAGATGGCCCAAGTGGCCATAACGGCGGCACGTGACGCGGATGTGGATGAAGTTGACCCCGCAGAGCTGGTAAGCCGATTGTATAGTGCGCTTCACAAGACGAAACGGTCCTACATCAAAAGCTTCGTTTTCCTGCTGAGTGCGCTTGGTGACGATCTGAAGTGGCCTAAGTCAATCCCTCGTAACTTGGGGGTGGATGCGTCGCGCGCCCTGCGGTCCCCAGATCAGGCGGTTGCATTGCGCGCCCAGTTGGCCGCCAGCGCTTCGTCCGAAGAGCAGAACACTGTGCTGCGCAATTTCGTGGCGACATCACAAAGCTCTAACGCTCCGGTACCTGCCAAGGCTCTTGCAGAGCCGAAGCAGAAATTCGAGTTTTACGTGGGAAAAACCAAAGTCACCGCCCGCCAGGGGGAGTGCCGCCTTGTCAGCGAAATTAATTTTGCAACCATGCCGAAGAAACAGCTGGAAGATGCAGTAAGGGCCTTTGAGGAGGTTCTGAACGGCGGCCCCCGCATCCGATGACTTGTTGTTACCCACGGGTAACGCGTCTAGGCCGTTACCCGTGGGTAACCCGCAAGCGGAAAGGCGGCACCACAATCCGCGCGATCGCTTCGAAATATATCAACTATGTGGCGCGCCGCCCTGTTTCGGCGAGTTGAAGCTCTCATTTTTGGCGAGACCCAAGAGAGGGTGAACGGGTTACCAAGACACGCAATAGCCTCTGATAATTACTAAATACTCGAGCCGATACGTGGAGCGTTACCCACATTTCGACGAGCTCTTAGGATCGACCGCCTCTGGTGTAGGTTCGAAGTGCTGCCGCTTAACCTTATTGCTCGACCAAACGCTCAAGGCTATACTCCTGGTTGATGCGGATGTAGTAGGAGGCGTTTATGGCGCGTGTGAAAGTTAACTTAACGCTTGATGCCGATCTGATAGAAGCTGCGCGGGGGCTGGGCCTGAATATGTCGCGTATCGCTGAAGCGGCCATTGCCGCGACCGTAAAAGCTGAGCGCAACGCACAGTGGCGCGACGAAAATCGCGAGGCCTTGAACGGTTATGCGGAAGAGGTGGAGCGGGATCACCTGGCATTTGCACAGCACAGAAAGTATTAGGGTGGGGGTTGATGGGGCAATTCGACGTCTTTCGTTTGGATAGCGGACAGCTTGTTGTGGACATGCAGACTGATCTGATCGGTCTAAACGCGACGCGTATAGTAGCACCGCTGCGTAGCGCCGATATGCACGCGGTACTTGCCGGGTTGACGCCAGTAATTGAATTTGCGGGCGAGGACTGGGTCGTTCGTATCCAAGAATTAGGCGCTATCCCACAGACCGAATTGAAGATGTTGGAAGGATCTCTACGAGCACAACAAGACAGGTTACTTTGTGGGCTGGGCATCCTGATTCACGGTGTTTAACCTAAAGAGAACCCTAAACGGAGACCGAAAGAGCACCTTAGCTATGGGACTGCCATCTAATATTGCAACCGGATGGGTAATGCCCTAGACGCCGCATCGCCGTAGTGGTTGGGTGCCGTGAGGTGGAATCGCGGGTCTGATCGCGGTTGGTGCCCGCGGATCTAGAGATAACCGGTTGTTTGGATAATTGATGCTATGGATCAAAGATTACCTGCTTACCCTGGTTGAGCAATACGGCGTAATCGCTCTGTTTGTGTCAATCACGCTGGAAACTCTGGGCTTGCCAGTCCCCGGCGAAAGCGCGCTGATGGTTTTCGCAGGGGCTGCCGGAGCAGGGAAGATAAGCATTTGGCACGTCGTGCTGGCGGCGTACGTTGCGGCGGTTCTGGGGGATAACATCGGATATCTGATTGGGCGCAGATATGGCCGGGCGGTCATTTTGCGCTACGGTGGGAAGGTGGGGGTCACCAGCGAAAAATACACCAAGGCCGAGCAAGTCGCCGACAAATATGGAGCGTTCATGGTGATCGCTGCGCGGTTCGTAGTGGTATTGCGGCAACTGAACGGGCTGGTTGCAGGGTCTACCGGCATGCATTGGGCCAGATTTTTGGCGGCCAATCTAATAGGGGCCGCGCTTTGGGTCGGGTTCTGGTCGACGCTTGCCTATCAATTCGGGCATAGCGCGGCCATAGTCCCGTTCATTTTACAACATCTATCCGTGGTCGCGATGATTGTTGTCCCGACGATGATTGTTCTGCTGTTTTTTGTGTATCGCCATATGAAGCGAGAGAAGTACAGTGAAGATGATCAACCTATCGACCCTAACGTGGATTAAACACCGCGTGTTGTAGTGCCTTCCATCTGGGGTGAGTGCTTGGGAATGTGGGCCAGGTTCGACTATGTCAGTTGATCATCATAAAAAGGAGGGCAGGTTGGTG
>DRFG01000192.1 GCA_011050655.1 Roseobacter sp. | reverse complement strand
GATTTCCTGCGCTATTACGCGTGCCAGGCTACCAATACCCCGCCTGCGGGATGCTTTACATGTATTTCGCCGTGGAACTTCCCATTGGCTATTTTCTGCGGTCAGGTAAGTGCGGCTTTGGCCGCTGGCAATGCCGTTCTGGCCAAGCCTGCTGAGCAGACGCCCCTTATCGCGTTTCTGGCAACGTCGTTGCTGCACGAGGCGGGTGTGCCGCGCGCTGTGTTGCAACTGCTTCCCGGTGGTGGTGACGTTGGCGCGGCATTGGTATCGGACCCACGCATTAACGGCGTGGCCTTCACCGGTTCAACAGGCACAGCGCTGCGTATCCGTCAAACCATGGCCAAACACTGTACCCCCGGCACGACGCTGATCGCGGAAACCGGCGGGATCAATGCAATGATCGTTGACAGTACGGCCCTGCCCGAACAGGCCGTCCAGTCCATCGTCGAAAGCGCGTTTCAATCGGCAGGCCAACGGTGTTCAGCCTTGCGGTGCCTTTATATTCAAGAGGACATCGCCGAAGACGTGATCGAAATGCTGGCCGGTGCGATGGAGGTGCTGGCCCTGGGCAACCCATGGGAAATTTCGACCGATGTCGGTCCGGTTATCGACGAAGCGGCCCGTAAAACTATCGCCGACCACGTCGAAACGGCCCGCAACGAGGGCCGCGTGATCGCTGAACTGACCGCCCCCACCAAAGGCACGTTCATTGCACCGACCATGATCCGCATAAACGGCATCGCAGACCTAAAACAAGAAATCTTCGGCCCCGTGCTGCACATCGCCACCTTCAAAGCCACCCAGCTGAACAAGGTGATAGATGCGATCAATGCAACCGGCTATGGCCTGACTTTCGGCCTGCAAACGCGTATCGACGACAGGGTACAGCACGTATCCGAGAGGATCGAAGCCGGGAATATCTATGTGAACCGCAATCAGATTGGGGCGATTGTCGGCAGCCAACCCTTTGGCGGGGAAGGCTTATCTGGCACAGGGCCAAAAGCGGGCGGCCCGAATTACCTGCCGCGCTTTAGCGACCCGGATTTGAAGAACGTGGATGAGAACTGGGACACCAATCAGAAAAAACTACCCAAAATGCCTGCTCATACGGGGCCAGTCCTTGAAACGGTCACCCTTCCCGGCCCTACCGGAGAATCCAACCGCTTCAGCACGTTACCGCGCGCTGCCTTGCTGTGTATGGGGCCAGGGCCGAACACCGCTGCTGAACAGGCGCGTGCAGTGTCGGCACTTGGCGGCACTGCTGTTGAATTGAACGGCCAGATTGATGCCGGTTCACTCACAGACGGCCCGGCTTATGGCGGCATCTTGTGGTGGGGTGACGAAGAAACCGCCCGCGCCATCGAACTGGCCCTGGCGGCTCGATCTGGCCCTATCGTGCCATTGATAAGGGGGCTTCCCGACACGGCACGTGTCCGCGCCGAACGGCACGTCTGCGTCGATACAACGGCCTCGGGGGGCAACGCTCAACTGCTCGGTGCGGCTGGCTGAATGCAATTGCGGCGGGCAGTTTGCATTGCTCGCCGTACCGCCAAAACCGGTGTCGTCATCACAGGCACGCCCAAATCAGACAACAAAGCCGCAGCACCTTGCATGGATGCTTGGGCCAGCACGACGCAATCCGTGTCGGCCAAAGCGCCCATGCCGGCCAAGACATCTTGCGCAATCGCGGCATAAAAGCCCTCCATGTCCCCTTTCTCAAAGAAGCTCCAAGCGGTTTGGCACATGATCACATGCGCCCGTACGTCGGGCGCTTTCACGCATGCCTCAAATAAGTTGACCGTAGCTGCGCGCGTACTTTCCAAACAGATGACCAGCATGACGCGTTTGTACTGCGCCGCCGCCTCCATGACAGACCGGTCAACCCTCACATAGTCCGCCCCGAAGCTTTCGATCAGCGGTCCCAACGTCGAACAACTGCACAACATAGCATTGCTCGCCTCGCAAGCCGCCAGTATTTGAGACACGTCTTCTCTAACGGTCTCTGAACCATTCGCTTGAGCGCGGGCAAGTAAATCGGGACGTACGACATGTACAATCCTGCCATCCCAGCCCTCGGCGTCAAACAAAACCGAAAAACGGGGCACATGAATCTCAGACGTATGCAGGCAAGTAATCTCCACGGAAATATCTTTCGGTTCATCCATTAACATGTGCCACGAAGCCTCTTGACCAGCCCTAACGGATGTCTAAGGGTCCGTCCATGTTCCCAATTCGCGACCACAACCCGTCGGGGCGCACGCCCTATGTTACGTACCTGCTGATGGCAGCGAATATCGGCGTATTCCTAAGCTATGTGGGCTTGTTCGGCGATGATCGGGCCCTTAATATCTTTTTCTTCGAATGGGCATTGATCCCGGGTCGCGTAACTTCAGGCCAAGACTACACAGGGCTGTTCACCTCGATGTTCCTGCACGGAGGGTGGCTGCACCTCGCCGGCAACATGCTGTTTCTCTACATTTTCGGCGATAACATCGAAGACGAGATGGGCCACTTGGGCTACCTGATCTTCTACCTTGCCTGCGGCGTGCTGTCGGCCGGTGCGCACGTCATCTCAGCCCCCTACTCGCCGGTTCCAACTGTCGGGGCCTCAGGTGCGATTGCCGGCGTCATGGGGGGCTATCTGCTGCTCTACCCCAAAGCCAAAGTTGATATTCTCATCATCTTCATCGTGTTCTTCCGCATTTTTCCGATACCGGCATGGATCATGCTGGGCCTTTGGCTGGGGATGCAGCTCATCGGGGGGATCGGTACTGATCCGTCCATCGGCGGCGTGGCCTATTGGGCCCATGCCGGTGGCTTCCTCGTAGGGCTCATACTTACCCTCCCGCTATGGCTTCGCTTGGGCGGGCCTAATTTCTGGTCGTCAACACACGGTCACCCCCCGCATGCCGAAGCCAACTATGCCATCGCCAACAGCCGCATCCCAAAGGTAAAACGCAAATGACCCCACCCGAGGAAATCCATCAGGCAACGTGCCACTGTGGCGCAGTAACCCTAAAGGCAACCCTGCCCGTCGGCCTGTCGTCCGCCAGTCGCTGTACCTGTTCATTTTGTCGCCGCCGCGCGGCTGCGGCAGTCACCGCTATCGCCACTTCAGTAGAGGTTTTGCAAGGGAACGATAACCTCACGCTCTACCGATGGGGCACCCGAACCGCCAAACATTATTTTTGCAAAACCTGTGGTATCTACATGTACCACCAGCGTCGGTCAGACCCCGCGCAATGCGGTGTCAACCTCGGGTGCATCGACGGTGCCGAACCTTGGCGACTTGAACCGATTCCATATACCGATGGCATCAATCACCCGTCAGACAGATAGACCAACACCCAATTCCAAATGGCCTAAAATCCTCGCCGAAGGCATCCTTGGCCAGCGTGATAATCAGCCCCTGGTGATTTTCGAGAAGCCCGAAAACAGCGCTTCGTTTGCACAGACGATTTCACCGTCTTCTAAGATATTGCCCGCCGGGTTCAACGGCTCAACCATGCCACCGGCCTCGCGCACGATCAGCATACCCGCAGCCAGATCCCACGCGCTCAACCGCCGCTCCCAAAAACCATCATAGCGGCCAGCGGCGACATAGGCCAAATCAAGGGCGGCAGCGCCCCAACGGCGCACCCCTGCGCACACAGGCAATATACGCCCCAGGTCGCTAAGCGTATCGGGCAGATCCGCACGTCCACCGAAAGGCAGCCCCGTGGCGAATATCGCCTCGATCATACGAGACCGACCCGAAACCCGCAAACGGCTTTCGTTCATCCATGCGCCCGCGCCTTTTTCGGCAAAAAACATCTCATCCTTGGCGGGGTCGAACACGACACCGGCCACGATCTGGCCCTTGTGTTCTAGTGCAATAGACACAGCCCAGTGTGGCAGACCATGCAAAAAGTTCGTCGTGCCATCCAATGGGTCCACGATCCAGCGTCGCGTAGGGTCTTGCCCATCTTCTCCGCCGCCCTCTTCGGCCAACCATCCATAAGTTGGTCGAGCGCCCATCAGTTCTTCCTTGAGGGTCTTTTCAGACTGAAGATCGGCGCGGCTGACAAAATCGCCGGCACCTTTCATCGACACCTGAAGGTTCTCAACCTCGCGAAAATCCTTGACCAGGCCGCGTCCCGCACGGCGCGCTGCCTTGATCATGATGTTTAGATTTGCACTGCCAACCATATTTCGCGTCCTTCGATGGATCAGGCCGTGCGTATAAGCCCACCTGTCCCATTTGCCAAGGGGGCAGGGTCATCTGACGTAACGTGGTGAACATCGCCACCTTGTACATGACAGTATTCCAGATAACGTGCCGATAACATTGCCAAGGAGGAAAGCAAAATGTCTGACCAAATGAAACGTATCGTTCTAGCGTCCCGTCCCGATGGTGCCCCGACCGCCGATAACTTCCGCCTCGAAGAAGCGCCCGTGCCCACCCCGGGCGACGGCGAAGTTCTTGTACGCGTAAAATACATGTCGCTTGACCCCTATATGCGTGGTCGGATGGATGACGGAAAATCCTATGCAGCCCCTGTGCCGGTCGGTGGTACCATGGAAGGCGGATCGGTGGGCGAGGTCATCGCGTCTAACAGCCCGAATTTCAAAGTCGGCGATCACGCATTTGGCATGTTCGGCTGGGCCACCCACGGCGTTCAGGCTGCAAATCTACTGCGTAAGGTAGACCCGGATCAGGTGTCCATCACCACGTCGCTTGGCGTTCTTGGCATGCCGGGTTTCACCGGCTGGCATGGGCTGATGGAATATGGCCGCCCCAAAGCGGGTGAAACGCTTGTGGTCGCGGCAGCTACAGGGCCGGTAGGATCGATGGTGGGGCAGATCGCCAAATCACACGGCCTACGCGTAGTTGGCATAGCGGGCGGCGCTGACAAATGCGCCATGGCCAAGGAACATTTTGGTTTTGACGAATGCATTGACCACCGCGCTTATGACGACGCCAAATCTCTGCGCGCCGCCCTGAAAGACGCCTGCCCCAAAGGCATCGACATCTACTTTGAAAACGTGGGTGGCAAAGTGCTCGAGGCGGTGATGCCGCTGATGAACCCGCATGGTCGTATCCCGATCTGTGGTATGATCGCGTGGTACAATGCTGGTGGTCTGGGTGCGAATGCTGCCGAAGAAGCACTGACCGCTCCCAAGCTGTGGCGTACGATCCTGGTGAATTTCCTCAGCGTGAACGGCTTCATCATCTCCAACCACTGGAACAAGTTTCCCGAGTTCCTGAAAGAAGTCGCACCCAAGGTTGCCGACGGCACCATCGCGGTCAAAGAGGACATCACCGAGGGTCTTGAAAACGCACCGCAGGCGTTCATCGAACTGCTGACCGGCGGCAACCAAGGCAAGGCCATCGTCAAGGTTGGCTAACCAAGTATCGGCGGGGGCGTTCGCGCCCCTGCCCTTTCCCCTGCCAGAGCACCGCAGGAACATCACAGCGCGCGACACGCGCCCTAGCGTGTGATGGCCCCGGCACCGCTGCATCGCTCCCTGCCTACCCCTTTCCTTCCCTGTATCCGCACCACAGGCCTGATCGAATTGTTTGTTAGTTCTCGCGCTGCCTCTTGAAATGCAGTGCGTCACGTGTCACTTATTTAACGACACGTGACGAAAAGGAGTTCAGCCATGAGTGCTACAGCCTTCCTAAGTGAAAGTGACAACTTCCCTCTAATCGACGCGGAAGCGGAAGATGCCGTGCGTGCCTTCCGGCTTTTGGGCGGGCGCAAGGTCATCAAGCAAACGGTGCGCAACTCTTTGGACGCGCATGACGTGATCGTTAAGGGCATTTCATCGCAAGCGCTGCTGCATCTCGTTGACACTGTTTCGGTGCTGTCGTCGGGCGATGCGCTGAACAAGGCGATCGGCATGAGCCTGCGCACCCTGCAACGTAAAAGGGCCGAAAAAGGCAAAGACCGCCTGTCTACAGAACAAAGCAGCCGTGCTTGGCGCTTTGCAGAGCTGCTTGCGCAAGCGACCGACGTCTTCGGCGACCAAGAAGCTGCCGAGGCCTGGATGCTGGCCCCAGCCATCAGTTTGGACAACAGACGGCCCATTGACCTACTCTCCTCGGCCGCAGGGGCCGAAGCCGTGGAAAACAGTTTGACCCGTATGGAGTACGGGGTCTACGCGTGACGCCTCTGCCACCGCCGCTCGGAACGGGCGAGCTGCGCTTTTGGCGGCTCGACCAGCGGCGGCATGCGCCAGCATGGCACACGGGCGAAGGGTCGTACCGCGTGGGGGGCCGCTGGAATTCGCAAGGGGTCCGAGCGGTCTATGCCTCGCTCGACCCCGCGACCGCGATCATGGAGGTCGCGGTCCACAAGGGGTTCAGGGCGCTAGATACTGCACATCATGTTCTGACTTCTGCACGGGTGATTGATCCTGCAAAGGTGCACGTTATTGATACCGCTGACATCCCTAATGCAAATTGGTTGGTGCCGGGGTCACATGGGGCGGGCCAAAAAGGGTTCGGCGACGCGCTGCTGCGCGACCATGTGTTTGTTTTGATCCCCTCTACCGTATCCCGGCATAGCTGGAACCTGATCTTTGACGCCACCAAGGCCGCAGGACAGTTTGACGACGTGCAACAAGAGCATTTCGCCCTCGACCCACGTCTGCATGTTTAAGCGGCAACACCCTGCCTTAAGCCTGCTGCAATTTCCGCGCCTCTTCCCCCGCCAGTTTTAGCAGTTGCGACATGAAAGGCTTGTCCAGATCATCCTCGCGCACGGCGGCGTATAATCTACGGGTTACCCCGTTTTCCGTCAGCGGGCGGGTGACATAATCGTTGCTATATTTTACCTCGCGGACGACCCAGTCGGGCAAGACGGCGACGCCGCGGTTCGAAGCGACAAGCAGCAGGATCACCGCCGTAAGTTCAACCTGCCGGATGGCAAGCGGCTCGACTTTGGCGGGGATCAGCAGCTGGCTAAACACGTCAAGGCGGGTGCGTTCCACCGGATAGGTGATCAGCGTCTCGGTTCTGAAATCAGCGGCTTCGACGAATGGTTTGGCCGCGAGAGGGTGGTTGCTGGCAGCGACAAACACTGCCTTGTAATCAAACAGTTCAACAAATTTGACGCCAGGCAGTTCTTCGGGGTCGGAGGAAACCACCAGATCGACCTCTTCGCGCAGCAACGCGGGCAAGGCGTCAAAAGCCAGCCCGGGGCGGATATCGACATCTACATCGGGCCAAGATTTTCGGAATTGTTCCAGCACCGGGAATAACCATTCAAAGCAGGCGTGACATTCGATCGCGATATGCATCCGCCCGGTGCTGCCAGCGCGTAGGCCCATGAACTCAGCCTGCGCCGCCTCAAGCTGGGGCAGAACCTGTTGGGCCAGCTTAAGCAGGCGCAGTCCCGCAGGCGAAAGTTTCAAAGGCTTTGACCGACGCACAAACAGCTCGACGCCAGCTTGATCTTCCAGCCCCTTTACCTGATGCGACAGGGCAGATTGGGTGATGTTCATCGTTTCGGCGGCCCGTGCCAAGCCACCAGCCTCGTGAATGGCCTGAATGGTACGCAGATGGCGGAACTCAATATGCATATGAGGCGTTCCTCATGTTGAAGATGAAAGTTATGAGTTTGTTTCACAACTCGGTTCATGCGACAAGAGTTGAAATAAAGAATAGGATTGCCCGATATGACCACGCCAGCCGTTTCCTTTGAAGTTTTCCCTCCCAAATCGGTCGATGCTTCTTTTCGCCTGTGGGACACGGCGCAAGCGCTGGCCCCCTTGGGACCTCGTTTCTTTTCCGTGACCTATGGCGCAGGCGGGTCAACCCGCGATCTAACGCATGATTCTGCCCATGTATTGCGCCGCACATCCGGCCTGCCGATTGCAGCCCACCTGACCTGCGTCGGCGCTAGCAAAGCCGAAACACTTGAGGTCGCGAACAGCTTTGCCGAAATCGGCGTCACCGATATTGTCGCTTTGCGCGGCGATCCTGAGAATGGGGCCAGCGTGTTTACGCCGCACCCAGATGGCTTTGCCGATAGCTGCGAATTGATTGAGGCCTTGGCCGCAACGGGCAAATTCACTCTGCGAGTTGGTGCCTACCCCGAACCCCACCCTGAATCCCGCGATCAGGCGCAGAATGTTGAGTGGCTCAAGCGCAAGTTCGACGCCGGTGCCGACGAAGCGATCACCCAGTTTTTCTTTGAAACCGAAACCTTTCTGCGTTTTCGCGATGCCTGTGCCGCTGCGGGGATCACCAAGCCGATTACGCCGGGCATCATGCCTGTAACCAACTGGAAGTCGGCGCGCAATTTTGCGACGCGTTGCGGCGCTCTGGTGCCGACATGGCTTGACGAAGCCTATAATGCGGCGATCCGCGATGATCGCCACGATCTGCTCTCCACCGCACTATGCAGCGAGATGTGCAGTGAACTGGTGGCAGAGGGCGTCGAAAATCTGCATTTTTATACCCTGAACCGCCCCGAGCTGACGCGCAGCGTTTGCCGTGCCTTGGGCGTGACGTCACAAACAGCGCTGTCAGACGTCGCGTAAGATATATCTCGCCTTGCCCTCAGGCAGAAAAATCAACAAGTTTCTCCGGCACATATTTGCCGGAGATTTTATATATGCCACGCCTTGCCAATGGTCCCGAAGATCTGCTGAGCCAGTCCGACGTGCTCGGGTTGACTGGTCTTGAATTCATGCAGAAAATTCTGGACGGCACCAACCCTGGCCCACCTATCGGCGGCACCATGGGGTACACCTTGCACGAAGTGTCAGACGGGCGCGTTGTTTTTCGCGGTGCTCCGGAATTCAATGTCACCAACCCGATGGGCACGGTGCACGGCGGCTGGTACGGTACTTTGCTCGATTCAGCGATGGCTTGTGCCGTTATGACCAAGGTCCCGCGCGGGTCGGTCTACACAACGCTGGAATACAAAATAAACATTCTGCGGGCGATCCCGTTGGGCATGCAGATTGACTGTGTGGGCATAACTGATCACGTTGGCCGGTCCACCGGGGTTGCACATGGTGAAATTCGCGGCGTCGACGACGGCAAGCTTTACGCCACTGGTTCCACCACTTGCATTGTCATGCAAATCGCCAAATAACGTGTGGCTTTCATGATCTGAAACGGCATGCGGGCGGGGCTGCCCCCACCCGCCCGCGCTGATAACCCGCGCTGATAACCTTAGTATTATTCGGCAGCAATTGCCCGATTATTGAGCATTTCCCAGACCTTATGCGGAGTGAATGGCATATCTGCCTGACGCACGCCTTCATCCCACAATGCATCCTGAACCGCGTTCGAAATCGCGGCCAGTGCGCCGACGGTCCCGGCCTCGCCACATCCCTTCATCCCCATGAGATTTGCCGTGGATGGAACAGGTTCGGAGTTGAATGCGATATAGGGTACATCAACTGCGCGCGGGATCGCATAATCCATAAACGATGCCGTTAGCAGTTGACCGTCTTCGTCATAAACGACGTGTTCCTGAATGGCCTGACCAATCCCTTGCACCACACCGCCATGCACCTGGCCTTCGGCGAGCATCGGGTTGATAAGGTTGCCAAAATCGTCGACGACGGTATAGCGTTCGACAACAACGACACCGGTTTCAGGGTCAATCACCACCTCGGATACATGTGCGCCGTTGGGATAGCTCCGCCCCGGCAAGGTCGCGCGCTCATGATGGACCAGCAGGTCATTGCGACCCTTTGCACGCGCCATCTCGGCGACGTCCAGCATCGTCGGGGTCATGTTCGAGCCTTCGGCACGGAAGCGTTCGTCATCAAAGCTGATCTCGGCGGCAGGCACGCCCATTTCATCGGACAAGAAGGCTGTGAACGCGTCTGTCATCTTGGCAACCGTCGCCAGTGTCGCCGTGCTTTGCGTCGTAACAGAGCGCGATCCCCCCGTGCCGCCGCCTTGGGCGATCAGATCGCTGTCGCCTTGGATGACATAGATCAGGTCAGCAGGAATGCCGGTCTGGTCCGACAGGAACTGCGCATAAACCGTCTCGTGGCCCTGCCCGTTCGACTGGGTCCCCACATAAATAAAGACGGTGCCATCTTCGTTGAACTCGACCTTGGCGCCCTCGGCTGGGTCGCCCAGAATGCTTTCGATATAATAGCAAAGGCCCTGCCCCCGCAGCAGTCCCTTCTCGGCGTCCGCAGCTTTGCGCGCTGCGAAACCGTCGTGATCTGCCTCAACCGCCGCACGCGTCAATAGACGGTTAAACTCTCCCACATCATAGTTTTCCCCCGTCGCAGACGTATACGGAAATTGTTCGGGCTTAATAAAGTTGATGCGGCGGAGTTCCCAAGGGTCGACACCCAATTCACGTGCCGCCCGGTCCATCAGACGTTCCAGCACATAGATCGCTTCGGGGCGACCAGCACCGCGATAGGCGTCAGTCTGAACGGTGTTGGTGTAATACCCTTCGACCTGCAACCACGTTGTCTGCACGTCGTACACACCCATCAAAACCTTGCTGAACAGCAGCGCCTGAATCGGCTGACCAAATTGGCTGTTATATGCACCAAGGTTACACTTGGTGCTGACTCGGTACGCCGTAATCTTGTTATTCTCATCAAAAGCGAACTCGGCAAGCGACGTCAGATCACGCCCGCCATTATCGCTTAGCATCGCTTCGGTCCGGTCCGACATCCAGCGCACAGGACGCCCCAAAGCCCGTGCCGCCTGCGCAACCGAGAAATATTCAGGATAGGCCGACGCCTTCATGCCAAAGCCGCCCCCGGTGTCCGGGTTCGTTACCTGCACATGATCATCATCCAGATCGAACACGCGCTTGAGGTTGCCTTTGTGTACCCAAACACCCTGCGCGTTGTTGGCCACGTGCACCTTGCCATTTATCCATTCGGCATAGCAGCCCCGAGGCTCCATCGAATTTACGATGATCCGGTTATCCCCCACATCAAGGCTCACGGTTTTGGCCGCGGCATCAAATGCTTTCTGGGTGGCGTCTTCGTCGCCCATCCCCCAATCAAACGCCATGTTCTCAGGCGCTTCGGGGTGGATGGTCGCACCGCCGCGCTCCAGCTTCATGTTGGTTGGCAGGTCGTCGACATCCAGCACGATCAACTCGGCGGCATCGCGGGCCTGATCCAGCGTATCGGCGATCACCACGGCAACAGGTTCGCCGACATAGCGCACCCTGCCCTTGGCAAGCATCGGCCGCAGCGGTTTCGCGGCATCGGTGCCATCGCGGTTCTTCAAGATCGTTCCGGCCATGGAAATGTCCATGCCAGCGGCTTCCAGGTCATCAATCGTAAGTACCGCGTGCACACCCTCAGCATGCGCCGCATCCTCTACGTCTAGTCCGGTAATCACCGCATGCCCAACGGGCGAACGAAAGAAATACGCGTGCAGCGCCCCTACAGGTGTAATGTCATCTACATAACGCCCCTCGCCGGTTAGAAACCGCACATCCTCGACCCGTTTGACCGGTTGGCTTTTTCCAAACTTATCCATCTGCTCGCATTCCTTCGTTCCGTCACCTAGTTCGGGCTGACACTAGCCTGCAAAGCCGTAATGTCCAGACGCCCCGCGCGACTAGGTGCTTTGACATTTTGAGAAGTATTAGACCCGCCAGCCTTCCCCTTTCCCTCTTGCTCCGCTAGATCATCCCCAAGTTAAAAGAAGGACGCTGATCATGGCACTCGATAAGAATTTTGACGCCGCCGAAGCCGAAGCCCGCCTATATGCCGCATGGGAAGACGCAGGCGCGTTCAAAGCAGGCGCGAATGCCTCGCGCTCCGAAACCTTTTCGGTCATGATCCCGCCGCCCAACGTGACAGGGTCACTGCACATGGGCCACGCGTTCAACAACACGCTTCAGGATATTCTGGTGCGCTGGCACCGGATGCGCGGGTTCGACACGCTATGGCAACCCGGTCAGGACCACGCAGGCATCGCCACGCAAATGGTGGTAGAGCGCGAGCTTGCCAAAGACGGCAAGCGCCGGACCGATTTCACGCGCGATGAATTCACCGCTAAAGTCTGGGAACAAAAGCAGAAGTCAGGCGGCACGATCATCGGCCAGCTCAAACGCCTTGGCACCTCGCTCGATTGGTCGCGCAACGCCTTCACCATGTCCGGCGCACCGGGGGCTCCTGCTGGCGAAGAGGGTAACTTCCACGATGCTGTGATCAAAGTCTTTGTCGACATGTATAACAAGGGCCTGATTTATCGGGGCAAACGTCTGGTCAACTGGGACCCGCATTTTGAGACCGCGATTTCTGACCTCGAGGTCGAATCCACTGAAGTCGACGGTCACATGTGGCACTTCAAATACCCGCTGGCCGATGGCGCGACCTATACCTATGTCGAGAAAGACGAAGACGGTAATGTCACCTTGACCGAGGAACGCGACTATATCGCGATTGCCACAACGCGCCCCGAAACTATGCTGGGTGATGGCGCGGTCGCGGTGCACACTTCAGACGAACGCTACGCGCCCATCGTCGGAAAGCTGTGCGAAATCCCCGTTGGGCCTAAAGCACAGCGCCGCCGTATTCCGATTATTACCGACGAATACCCCGACAAGAACTTCGGTTCGGGCGCGGTCAAAATCACCGGCGCACATGATTTCAACGACTACGGTGTCGCGAAACGCAACAATATCCCGCTTTATGCGCTTATGGACACTCGCGGGGCTATGCGCGCCGATGGCCTGCCCTATGACGCAGCCGCCTTCCGCGCACAGGCCATCGCCGAAGGCCGCGAGAACGCCCCGGCGGATGCGACCGAAATCAACCTAGTTCCCGAAGAATACCGTGGCCTCGACCGGTTCGAGGCGCGCACACGCGTCATCGAAGACATCACCGCCGAAGGCTTGGCCGTCATGGTGCCATCTACCGACCCGCGCCTTGGCAAACCGATCAAGGCCCCGCTCGCCCCCGAAGAAGGCGGAGAAGAGCGTGACGAAACGTTGGTCCCGCTGGTCGAGCCCAAAAAAATCATGCAGCCCTTCGGCGACCGATCCAAAGTCGTTATCGAGCCGATGCTGACCGACCAGTGGTTCGTAGAAACCGCCAAGATCGTGCAGCCCGCCATCGATGCCGTGCGCAATGGCGACGTGAAAATCCTGCCCGAGCAGGACAAGAAGGTGTACTTCCACTGGCTTGAGAACATAGAACCGTGGTGCATCTCGCGCCAGCTGTGGTGGGGTCACCAAATCCCTGTCTGGTTCGACGATGAAGGCAAGGAATACTGCGCCGCGACCGAAGCCGAAGCTCAGGCGATGGCCCCCGGAAAAACGCTCAAGCGCGACGCGGATGTGCTCGACACGTGGTTCTCCTCTGGCCTCTGGCCCATCGGCACCCTCGGCTGGCCCGAGGACACCGAAGAGCTGCAAAAATACTTCCCCACCTCCGTCCTCATCACCGGTTTCGACATTATCTTTTTCTGGGTCGCCCGGATGATGATGATGCAATACGCCGTGGTCGATCAAAAGCCCTTCGACACCGTCTATGTCCACGCGCTGGTGCGCGATGAGAAGGGCAAGAAGATGTCCAAATCATTGGGCAACGTGCTGGACCCGCTGGACCTGATTGACGAATACGGCGCGGACGCGGTGCGCTTTACCCTGACGGCGATGGCCGCCATGGGGCGCGACCTGAAACTGTCGACCGCACGTATTGCTGGCTACCGCAATTTTGGCACCAAACTGTGGAACGCGCACCGCTTCGCCGAAATGAACGGCGTGTTCGAGGATAGCGTGCCTTCGGTAACCTACACCAGCCACGCGGACGTGAACCACACCCTGAACAAATGGATCATCGGCGAAACCGCCCGAGTCCGCGAAGAAGTAGATGTAGCCCTCGACAACTACCGCTTCAACGACGCGGCCAACGCGCTATATGCGTTCGTCTGGGGCAAGGTCTGCGACTGGTACGTCGAACTGTCCAAACCCCTG
>DRFG01000191.1 GCA_011050655.1 Roseobacter sp. | reverse complement strand
AGATAGACTGAATGGCGTCTCCTGCCTTTATCGACCCTCCGGCCTTGACGACCGTCATGATGCCGGATTTACGGATCAATTCCCCATTTTCTCCCTTAATCAAGACAGCAGAAAGCAGCCCAGTCTGAAAGTTGTCGATCTGTTTGCAGGGATTTCTCAGACCAGTGACTTCCAATTCCACCGTTTGGCCAATCATCAAGACCGTCCCTCTTGGTAACGCCAGTAAATCAACACCAAATGTTGTGATGTTCTCACCCAAATCAGCGGCCCGGACTATAAAACCTTTTTCACTAACCTCCGAAAACAGCTCCGAATGGATCAAGTGAACTTGGCGAAGGTTGGGCTGAGTGGGGTCGACGGCCACCCGAGAGCGATGCTTTACAGTTTTACCCAAATGGGCATCGCCTTCGACTCCCATACCCTCAATAATTCGAATCTCCGACACTATTTCTTTGGAGAACCGATGAACGCCATCCTTTGCAACGGCAACTACTCTCGCTTCTGACATCGCATCTCCAATCAAGTTCACAAAGAATGAAACAGACATTCTCCGCGCCGCCAAAGGGTGTCAATATGGGGCTCAGAACCGGATTTTAGCTACGCTTGCACTTTACCGCTCGATCCCATGTCCACGGTCGCGATGGGCTTCCCGCTCGATCTCCTGCTGGCGTTCCAGCTCTTTCACCCGTTCCTGTTCTCGCGCGACCTCCTGCGCCTGATGCCGTTCCTCGGCCTCACGGCCCTCGCGCAACGCGGCTGCGCGATCCGCCAGACCCTCGCGATCAACGCCCTCCGCCGCTTCGCGCAGTCGTGCCGCCAAATCCTGCGAAGACTGCGGTGCATCCCGCTCCGGCGCATCGACACCCTGTTCCTTTTCACGGCCCTGCCGCGCCTCCCATGCGTCGCGCAACCGAGTGGCAAGGTCGCTCCGGTCGGACCGGTCAGGTTCTTCCTCTCGGCCATCACGCCCCCCCGCAAGTGCCAGTTCGGATTGCCCAGACCCCAGACGGTCCATGACACGCTCCGCCGCACGGTCCAGCCACTCGCGCACCTGTCCGGTCAGCTCCTGCGCCATCCGTGTGACCTCGACCGCCTGCGCTTTGACCTCGTGCCAGACGCGGACGGCGGCGACCTCAATGCCGCGCTCCTTGAGCTGCCATGCCCCCAGCGAAAGCTGCGGCAGAGGCGGGCGGTCCAGCGACATGGCCCGCACGGTCTCGTGCAGCTCCGCACCCTCGTCGCCGCGCTCCCGCGCCGCCGATGCCAGCTCAAGCGCCTCGTCACGCTGCGCCACGAGCGTCCGGTGATCCACGCGGTCCTCGATGCCGGCGCGTTCAAGCGCCGCATTGCTGTCGCGCGCCCACGCCTCGCGCCAGCCCTCAAGAACCTCGACCTTGTTCCAGTCGCGGTTCTTGGTGGTGAAGCCCCCGCCGGGCACGCTGCCCTCTGCGTCCAGCTCGCGGGTGGTCAGCAGGATGTGGGCATGGTGGTTGCGTTCATCGCCCTCCCGTCCCGGCGCGTGCAGGGCGATGTCGGCGACCATGCCACGGTCCACGAACTGCGCCTGTGCGTAGTCGCGGACCAGGGCGACCCGCTGCGCATGGGTCAGCTCGTCGGGCAGGGCCACGCGGACCTCGCGGGCGACCTGGCTGTTCTTGCGGGTCTCGGATTCCTCGACGCGGTTCCACAGCTCGGATCGGTCACGGACCCAATCCGGCGCATGGTCCGGCGCGAGGATTTCGGTGTGATCGACGCCGCCCCGCGCCGCGTAATCGAAGGTCAGCCCGGTGCGGCGATCTTCGATCCGCTCGGCCACGCGGTAGGCAGACGCCGCCGTGGCGCTGCGGCCCTGAGAGCGGGAAATCATCGTTGCGCGTAAATGATAGATCGCCATTCGTGGGCTGCACTTTGCTTAGGGGTTAAGGGGAAACGCCAGTCTCCCCTACCCACACAAACGCGCAGCGTTTGTATAAGTGGGCACTTCGTGTCTTGCTCTCTACATCAACCGTAGCCTAAAAGCAACTTAGGGCAGTGGCAAAGGGGACCGGAATGGCGCGGACAATAGATCAGCAGATTGCATCAACGCAGGCCAAGCTGGCCCGCCTCAAAACCCGCCAGAAAGCCAGCGAGACCCGGCGCAAGATCATCGTCGGGGCCATCGTTACAAGTGCCGCTTTGAAAGATCCAAAGATTGCGCGATGGATGGCATCCACTCTGCGCAAGAACGCCACCCGTGAAGTCGATCAGAAAGAACTGGTCGGGCTGCTGGAAGATCTCGATCAGGCAGCAGCAAAGGCGGATCAGACATGAGCAAGGATCCGTTCCAGATACTCGCCGATGAGCTGACCCTGATCCGCAAAGACATGGATCAGCTGCAACGCACCAGCCTCGATAAGGACGAGGCCAAGAAGCTGAACCAGATCGTGACGGCAGCAGTCCTGAAAATGGCAAAGGCGGCTGAGGATGCACCGGGGGAAATTCAGGGTGCTCTGGAAACTGACCGCGACCAGATGGCCCGCAGCGCCACACAAGCCGCTACAAGGGCCGCTGAGAGCGCCATGGCCGGTATCCGGCACGACCTCGACAATGAACGCGCAAAGCTCTCACAGGCCGCCGGAGAGGCCCGCAGAGAGGCATGGCGCTGGTTTGGCGGGTTCTGGGTGTGGTTGGCCTCCATGCTCGCCACAGGGGCCGTTATCGGGGCGCTGGCGATGGCATGGATTGCAGGGCGCGGCGATGCCCGCGAGTTCGGGCAGTTTCCAAGCATCTATTGTGGCACCGCAGGCGGGCAGGTGGTCGAACAGGACAACGGGTCCAGCTACTGCGCGATCTGGATCAACAGGCCGGATCAGTGAAAATCAGTCCGGCCATTCTAAGCAAATATGTGGCCCCTCGTCCCTTGACCTTAAAGCTTCATTATAACATATGTGTTATATGTGGTCAGTAGAAACATTGGACAAACGGGTAGACCGTGAGCTGACAAAGTTGCCACGCGATCTGTTCGCCCGGTTCTTGTGGATTGCAGACCTACTGATCGAGCAAGGGCCGGAAGCTGTTGGGATGCCGCATGTGCGGTCTCTGTCTGGTGCTGGCAGTCTTTGGGAAATCCGTATGAGCGGCAAAGACGGGATCGCCCGTGCAATTTACGTAAAGGCGTCGGGGCAGCGATTGGTTGTTGTCCATGCGTTCCAGAAGAAAACACAGAAGACGCCAAAGACCGCACTTGAAACAGCCCGCAAGCGGGCGAAGGAGGTAACATGACCAAACTGGCTGACCTGAAAACTGAGTTCTTGAGCGACCCTGACAACAAGGCTGCTTACGATGCCCTTGCCCCTGAATTTAACCTTGCTCGAAAACTCATTGCAGCGCGGGCGGCGGCAGGCCTGTCACAAGCCGAAGTGGCCGAGCGCATGGGAACAAAGCAGAGTGAGATTTCTCGCATCGAAGGCGCACGCCAAAATATCAGCATCGAAAAGCTATCTCGGTTTGCTGATGCCGTAGGGGCCAAACTGGATATCCGGCTCGATCCTGTTTGAGCGCGACTGGTGCCAAACGCCCCCTAAAACCAATCCATATTTACCAAAAAAGCGCGTAGCGCCTTTCTTGTTCTTAAGTTCTATAAGTTCAGGGAGAAATTTCCTTTTAAGTTCAATCTATTATTAGATTATAGGTGCGGTATTGGGCCGCTTAAGTGCGGTATTGGGCCGCTTAAGTGCGGTATTGGGCCGCTTAAGTGCGGTATTGGGCCGCAAAGTGGCGTTGACAGGTGCGGTATTCTCTCCGATAATCGCACCTATGGGAAAGACAACCGAAGTGGCCGCAGATCGGGCCTATGACCAGACCAAAACCGTGTTGCCCGCAGAGGTGGCGCGGGGAGTCTACATGCAGAATGCGCCAAGCCTTCGGGCGCTCAAATTAATGCACCTAATGATTGGCACGGCGGGAGGCCGTATGGCCGATGAGGTGCAGCACACAATGCGCCTGTCGGACATACGTAAGATTGATGGGATGGCACATCATGATCGCACGAGTATCACCCCGCTTTTTGGGGAGTTGAGCGCGGCAACCTTGATCCACGACGATAAAGAAAAGATGCGTGTAAGTATCGGAGGGATAATTGATGATGCGCAGATTGATTATCGTGAAGAAAGTGCGACAGGTGATTTGGTTGTGTCGTGGTTTTTCGGACGAGCTTTCCAGCGCATGGCACGTGATTCCAACCACTGGACTATTCTCGACCGTCAGACAGTGTTCCATCTGGGCAGTAAATATTCAGTGCTGCTGTTCCAGCACATTTCGAGCCTGACGAACCTTCAACATATTACTAGCAAGACCTTCACCGTGCCAGAACTTCGAGCACTACTCGGCTTGGTAGAGGGAAAGCACAAACGGTTTGCAGAACTGAACCGATGGGCGATCAAGCCCGCTATTGAAGAGATTAGCCAGCTTTCGCGCCTGACGCTAACCGCCACGCCCAATAAGATCGGGCGGACCGTTGCCAGTGTAACTATTTCTTGGGAAGAAAAAGAACAGACGCAAAAACAGTCCACCAAGGCAGAACTGGATCGCCCCAAGGTAGGTCGAAAAGCGCGGCGGGATGGGACGGCGGAAACGCCAGTGACGGCCTTCCCCGATTTTGGCAGCGTGAAGGACACCCAACCATGGGATAGGATCGCACGGGACAATGCGCCACGCATCGACGGGCGGCATGTACCGGATTTGCGAGTGTTGGCCGACACGTTCCGCAAATGGTGCGGCGAGAAGTCGATACCGCTAGACATGAGGAATATCGAGAAGACCTTCACGACATGGTGCAAAAGCTATTCGCCGGGATAGGCTGTTCAGTGATTGGTCGTTTTGGTGGGCAGTGCGATGCAGCTAGGTACATATACGATATGCTACGTAGGGCGGCTGGCCGTCCGGTTGTACATCTAGCAATCGCCTACGTAACGTAGTGTATAGGTATGCTAATGGATAAGGCGGCTTTGTCCGCACTGCGGGCCTTGCCGACCGTTCAACAAACGGTCCTTTGCGCCGGTGACACAAACGTAGGGTTTTGACCGAAACGGCAACGCTCTCCGTGTCAATTCGCAGCGCGCGGCATTACCCGCATCTGGCTGGCTGCATCGGCATCCGAGATGGCCCTTTTGGAGTACCCAAAAGTCCCGCAATCCTTCAATTCCTGCGCGGCACGTATCATTTCTCCCAAAGCAGCGCGTGCAAGTGACCCACCAGTGCTGATGCGCTTGACGCCTGCGGCAGAAAGATCGTCAACGGTATAAGACGCGGCTGAAAGACCAACGACAACATTCACCGGCACCGAGACTGATTTGCAGACCGCGCGAACGGTTGCGATGTCTGGCAGTCCCGGCGCGTAGACAACATCTGCGCCCGCTTCCTCAAACGCTTGCAGACGCCGGATCGTGTCATTCAAATCAGGGCGATTATATATGAAATTCTCAGCCCGTGCTGTGATCAAAAAACCGGGTCCGGACTTTGCAGCTACAGCCGCACGTATCCGGTCAACGGCATGTTCAAATTCATAGATCGGATTGTCTGGATCGCCGGTCGCATCTTCGATTGCACCGCCACATAAACCGATTTTCTCAGCTTCTCGCACGGTTTGCGCACAGTCTTCCGGCGCGTCACCGAAGCCGTTCTCCAAATCTGCAGAAACGGGCAGGTTTGTCGCCTCTACGATAGAACGTGCATTATCGAGCACCTGACTGCGGGACAAACTGCCGCTGGAATCGCGGATTCCCATGGAAAAAGCCAGACCGGCACTTGTCGTCGCGAGAGCTTCAAAACCAAGCCCCTCAAGAATGCGGGCCGTCCCTGCATCCCATGCATTGGGCAACAGAAACGCACCGGTTGAATGGTGCAGACGGATAAATTCATCCAGTTTTTGTCGGTTGTCATCCATCAGCATTGTCTTGTGATCCTTCCGCAGTTCGAGGCGTTCATTCTTGGCGAGATGATTTGACGATGAACGCCACTCCTTGCCGGTAGCAACATTGGCCGAGGGGTATATGCGTGTTGCTTCAAACATACACCGAGCAAATAGACCTATCATCACAGTTACCTCCAAGCTCAGAATAGATGTTGTTGAGGTATTCCGAAAACGAATTGTATTGCTCACCGTGATGAGCTTTGGTAATCACACTTTATGAAGAACGATCTCGAAATTGACCTTCTTCGGTCCTTTGTAGCTGTTGCAGCTCACCGAAACTTCACGCATGCGGCGCGAACAATTGGCCGCACGCAATCGGCAGTTAGCCTCCAGATCAAGCGGTTAGAAGATATTGTGGGGAAGCGTCTCTTTGACCGAAGCCGCCAGTCGGTCTCAATCACGCATGTAGGTGAAGGGTTGCTCGTCTACGCCAATCGTATCCTTGCTGCCAATGATGCAGCACTCTCCCACATCCAAAGGCCAGAAGCGGAGGGCCTTGTGAGGCTCGGCACTCCCGACGATTACGCAACCTATCTGTTGCCGCAGGTTCTGGCTGGCATCACAAAAGATCACCCCAGGCTACAGTTCGAAGTGACTTGCGACAACGCTAGTGACCTGCTGCCGATGCTGGAACGTGGCGATCTTGATGTCGTCGTCGCAACGCACCCTCTGAGCGCCGTTGCCGGTCAGATCGCAAGGCATGAGCCGCTCCATTGGGTAGCTTCACCACACTATGTTGACGACCCCAAAACCCCGCTTTCGCTTGTTCTGTTTCCGTCAGGATGCGTTTGCAGAGACATTGCATTGGACGCCCTCAGGCAAATCGACCGGTCTTGGCACGTGGCATATTCAACGCGGAGCATTGGGTTGATGGAAAAAGCGATGCTCGAAAGTTCGGGCGTATCCGTCATGGAGGCTTCAATCATTCCGCCAAGCCTCAAGATCATCGACGGGCAACCAGGATTTCCTGCCTTGCCCGAGGTTGTGATATCGGTCCACCAATCCAGTACCGGCGAACCGCACGTTTCTCTTGTTGCAGACAACCTTCTTTCCAAGTTGGGGTATGTAGCCAAGCAGAAAGCTTCATAGGACTTTTCCATTGTTGCTACCGCCATTTTCCAATGATCCCAAAGTGGACAAAAACCCCATGACAGAACTTTCCTACCACAAACGGTCGTTTTTGGGAAGGCAGTGCGAGCATGGATAAGGCCCAGTTCGTGTCCTAAGTTACTGCCCTGTCACCAAGTAGTTGGCTGAACCTGAGCAGGTATCCATCAGGGTCTTGCACCAAAAATTCGGATACCCCCCGTTCGATTTGATCAACGCGATACCATGATGTTTCTAGCGCCTCAAAAAGTGGAAAACCAAAGGCTTGAATCCGTTCTGACAGCCTCAAAGCATCTGCCACAGTGATCTGAAAATTGATCCCCCTCCCATACGGGGTTTGCATTTCTCCGGTAGTCCAGAACTGGTTTTCCTGTTTTATCATCACTCGTGCTTGCCCAAGGGTGATGCAGGCAAACTTTCGCTCGGGACGTTGGAACAAAATCTCAAAGCCCAATATCCTCAAGTAAAAATCTGATGAGGCCGCAAAATCGGAACAAGACAGCTCGGGAACCAACGCTACGTCTTGTTTTAGGCTCACTGGTCCGTTCCAATATTTAAGGCCTTCAGAAGGAACCAGATTATTTTGGCACCTTCAGTCTATTAACAAAGGCCAGCTAATTTCTCAACGGTGGTAAAGTCGGGTGGCCATTCGGTATCGTTCCAAAAACGCTCCTTTTTGGGGCGCTTTACCGTCTTGTGATGGATCAATGGGTTAGACCTGCCAAAACAACCTGCCAAAATAGCGAAAGTTTTGGCAGGTTTGTGGCACATCAAGCCGCAGGCGGTGGCACGGCCATGTCTGCGCTGATCTTTACACCGAGGGCAGAAAGAACGCTCGTTAACGTACTTAGGCGTGGGTCGCCGTCTTTGCTCAAGGCTTTGTAAAGCGCCTCTCTGGTGACGCCAGCGTCTCTGGAAAGCTGCGTCATGCCGCGCGCGCGGGCAATGATACCAAGCGCATGGGCGATGTAGTGCGGGTCGCCACTTTCAAAGGCGTCCTTGATAAGAACTTCTTGGCTTTCGGCATCGCCAAGATACTCGGCGGCGTCGAAGGGAGTGGTTTCGATAGGCATGTTCAGACCTCCTGCGCCATGATCACAGCGCGTTTAATATCCCGCTTCTGGCTGCTCTTGTCGCCCCCAGACAGCAGAATGATGATGGTTTGACCTCGCTTGGTGAAATACACACGGTATCCCGGCCCATAGTCGATGCGAAGCTCACCTATGCCGTCGAAGTACTTCACATCCCCCATCAGGCCAGCTTCCACACGTGCAATACGGGCAACAACACGCGCGACGGCGCGTTGATCCCGCAGACCTGTAAGCCAGCTTTGAAATTCGGACGTTTGGCGGACTTCGAACATGTGTGAACTATAATTCACACATGTCTAACTGTAAACTATAATTCACACTGGCTGGCAGCCCGGCAGATCATATTCGTCAAAGGCATGTTCAACGACTGCATAGGGTGGTCCATTGAGCCACGAGGTTCCACATAGTCGGAAATCTTGATCGCTATGATCGTGCGGGTTCCAACGTCAGTACAACGCCAGCGCCCTGTTTCAGTGGTAAATTCGATGCCAATTTTGAAATCATGGTGTTCCATGCCGTTTTCCTGTCTGCTCTCCGCTGCTTGGATTTTGCGCAACCTTCATGTCTTACGAGATGGCCAGCATTAAACATCCTAGCCTGTCAGACGCGCCCAGAAACCTCGTTTGCGCGGCTCTGGTGCGCTTTGACGTTGGTCGGTGATTTGAGCGGTAAGGCTTCGTCTTTCGGCACTCTCCGCATCTAGTCGGTCACGTAAATCTTTGATGGTAGCCTGCGCATCGCTCAAACGCTCATCCATCACTTCAAGTTTAGCCCGCAACACACTGTCTTCTTTGGGGGTTTCACGTTCTAACATTGGTTGGGTTACGCTATTACTATTTGTAATGGCCTTCCAGACGCGGAAAAGCTCTGATGGATCAATTTCGTACCCTCCCCCATCGAGCTTAGTTGCGCTGAGCTTCCCGCTTTTTATGGCTCTAGTGATTGTTGGCACACTTTTTCCAACAGCTTTTGCAGCTTGCGTTGCGGATAGTAATCCCATGTAACATCACCCCTTTCATATTCTAACATTGTCATATTTTGTTAGGGGTAACGTTACATTACAATAGGGCAGGGGGGAAGACAGATGTAATAGTCCACCCATAACACATCATTAAGCCCGCCTGATCGTGTTCGGACTAACCTCGAACAGACGTGCCAGCTCTGCGATACCACGGCCCTCTTGATCGCGCATACGCACAACCTCCGCACTGCGCTCCGCAGACAGGGCAGGGGGTCTGCCCCCGACACGTCCGCGCTTGCGAGCGGCAACAAGCCCCTCTTTGGTTCGCTCGGAAATGCGCTCACGTTCAAATTGAGCGATGGAGGCAAAGACGTGGAAGACGAGCCGTCCGGCTGGTGTTGTGGTGTCGATGTCTTCAGCCAAGGACCGGAAGCCCGCGCCCTGTGCGCCGACCGCTTCAACGATGCTCAGGAGGTCCTGCAACGACCTGCTTAGCCGGTCATACTTTGTCACGACAACCACGTCGCCATCCCGCAACTGTTCTATCATGCGGTTCAGCTCTGGCCGGGACTTTTTGGTCCCAGAGATTTTCTCGGCAAAGATGCGTTCTGCGCCAATCGCCTCAAGGGCGGCAATCTGGGCATCAAGGTGTTGATCTTCTGTCGAGACACGTGCGTAGCCAATGATCACTGATCGGACCCTTCCAAAAACCTTCAACAACTGTTTGGGTTTTGAACGGGGTTTTTGGCGGCGTCAATCGGGCTGGTTTGCGTATGTTCCACAAAGGAAGGTTTTTGGAACGCGTCTGAATGTCGGTAGCGCGGGATGAAGCGATTGCACACAGCGAACCATTTAATAACCGCTTTGGAACGGCGTAGCGGTTCCTGTTCGCCGCAACGCGTTGACACCATCCCCGTGCTCACTAATCCTTCTTGTATGAAGGATCGTATCATCAGTGAAGTGAAGCGCCTTGCGGCAAAAAACGGAGGCAAAACTCCAGGTAAGGTCTACTTTCAGCAAGAGACCGGTATCGCTGAGAGCGACTGGTATGGAAAGCTGTGGCTTCGGTGGAATGATGTAGTTGCAGATGCAGGCCTAACTCCCAACGAGAAGCAGGAACGGTTGTCCAGTGATCTAGTGTTGGACAAGTATGCCGAGGTCTGCCGCCATTACGGCAAGCCCCCCTCAAGTGCTGAGTTGCGTTTTTACGCAAGGGAGACCGCTAACTTCCTAAGTCACAACACCTTCGCTAAGCATTTCGGCAGCAAGGAAGGAGTGATCGCAGCTCTCAGGGATCGTGCAATTGAGCAAGGCGATGAAGAGTTGATTGTCATCTTGCCCCAAGTGAAAGCGCATCAAAAATCTACGGAAGGTCGCGACTCCACGAACGTATCAGAGGGCTGGGTTTACCTTCTCCAATCCGGCAGCCACTTCAAGATTGGCCGCAGCGACGAACTAGAAAAACGAGTGAAGCAAATCAGCATCGCGCTCCCTGAGAAGGTCGAGCTGATCCACGCTATTAAAACAGACGACCCTCCCGGTATCGAAGGCTACTGGCATCGCCGCTTCGCGGAAAAGCGCGCCAACGGTGAGTGGTTCAAACTCTCTGACGCCAACGTGAGAGCCTTCAAGCGGCGCAAGTTTCAATAAACCCTTCTGAAAAGACATTCGCCGCAGGGCGAGAAAACAGTCAATTTGGACTCGAATCCGCTATTCTTACGCCAATAAGGATCGTTCAAAAACCACCCTTTGTTGAACGGTCCTGAAGGTCCGCACTGCGGCCAAGGCCATCCATCATCACTCCAATAATGGCATCTGTCAGATATTAGACACGCTCTAAAGGCAGGTAGGGCTTCTCGGGAAAGATAGACTGAATGGCGTCTCCTGCCTTTATCGACCCTCCGGCCTTGACGACCGTCATGATGCCGGATTTACGGATCAATTCCCCATTTTCTCCCTTAATCAAGACAGCAGAAAGCAGCCCAGTCTGAAAGTTGTCGATCTGTTT
>DRFG01000190.1 GCA_011050655.1 Roseobacter sp. | reverse complement strand
TGGCAAGGTTTTCAGCAACATCAACAAATTCACAGCCACCGTAGTAGCGACGCCCCGGATAGCCTTCGGCGTATTTGTTGGTCAGAACGGATCCCTGCGCGGCCATCACCGCTGCCGACACGATGTTTTCTGACGCGATCAATTCAATTTCATTGCGCTGACGGCCCAGTTCGTCCGTGATGGAGCCGAAGATTTCGGGATCACGAGCAGCGAGCGTTTCGGTAAAAAATCCGGACTTTCTGTAATACGTATTCATGTTATCATTTCCTTTATCTTCAATTTACCCTGTCCAGCCGAGCGCGGCGGCAACACAATTCATTGACTGCATGAGCGGCACGCTGCTTGTTCCATCAGGTGCTGCACGGATATCGCGCAGCAACCCGATCTGCATGTCATGCACACGGTCCAATTCCCCCTGCACCCGTGCAAAACGACTTGTCATCATCGGAAATCGAGCGCCGATTTGGGCCGAGCCGGTAATAGCTTTCAGACCCAAGCAGCTTGCAGCATATTCGCGCTCTATCATTCCAAATATTCTTCGGCGCACTTCTTCATCCGTGACCAGAGCGGCGTAGCGCGCTGCAATCTTCATATCCGTGTGGAACAATGATTTTTCTGTTTCATCGACAATCAATCGAAACAGCGGCGACTGTGCGAACATGCTCTGCAACAGCGCATCGCCCTCGTTCTTTCGAAACCGGCGAAACGAAGCGATCGCCGAGCCGAAGCCATACCAACCCGTGATCAAATGCCTGTTCTGCGACCATGCAAAGACCCAAGGGATTGCCCGAAGATCATCAAGGCTTTCTGCACCGAACCGCCGCGCGGGGCGCGAGCCCATCTTCAGCATTGCCAGTTCCTCAACCGGGCTGGCCTGCTGAAAGTATTTCACAAAATCCGGCTGGTGCAGCAAAGTGCTGTAGGCCGTTTGCGACATCCCGGCCAGCGCCTCAAGCGCATCGTGAAAATCGGGCCTGATGTCGGGAACGGTCTTGTTCAGCGACCGCGCCAGCACCGAAGAGGCGAGAAGTTCCAGCTCATATTGCGCAGTGCCTCGGTTCGCGAATTTGGAGGAAACGACCTCGCCCTGTTCGGTGGTCCGCAGCTTGCCATGAATCGTGCCGTGCGGCTGCGCTGCAATCGCCCGTTCGGTCGGTGCGCCTCCCCTGCTGACAGAACCACCGCGCCCATGGAAAAAAACCGGATGGCAATCATGCTCTGCCAGACACCGCGAAATGTTGCGTTGCGCTTTCTCCAGTTCCCAGGTCGAGCAGATGAACCCGCCATCCTTATTGCTGTCAGAGTAGCCGAGCATGACCTCGATCTGTCCGCCCTGACCGACAATACTGCGTCGGGCCAACGGGACTTTCAGCAGCGCGTCGAGAATGCGCGGCGCGGCGCGGAGATCGTCAATTGTTTCAAACAACGGCACGACGCGTAGGTCCAGCTTTTCAGCGCCAAAGCCCGCGTGGCGCGCCAAGAGATATACGCCAAGCAGATCGTCGCAAGACCGCGTCATCGACAGAATGAACGGCCCCATCGCTTGCGGATCACTGCCGCGCTTTGCCTCACGCATCAGTCTCAGCAAACCCAGAAGTTCACAGGCCTCGTCGCTGAGCGTTTTATCATCCATCCACCGCATATCGACTGCGCCGAGATCGCGACGCAGACGCGCTGACCATTCCGGCGTTCCATACTCGGGTGGGGGTTCGGTTCGTGCCCAGATTTCATGAAGGACGCGGGTCGTCACAGAAGAGTTTTGCCGCACGTCCAATGTGACTGTGCGAAACCCGAAAACTTCGGCCTGCCACCGTATTGGCCGCAGATGTCGAACTGCTAGCCACTCGGCGTCAATCGTGGCCAGGGCATCCTCAATACGCCGCAGATCCGCGATAAAATCGCTCACGTGGCGGTAGGCCACCCCCCCTCCAGACTGCGTGGCGCTCACCCGAAGCTGAATGGCACTTAAAGCCTGACGAAAATGCTCTCCGGGATTGCTGTGACCGCCGATGGGTCCCGATGGAAAGGGATCGGTTACTTTTGCCAAGGCGGCCAACGTTGCGGGCGATAGCCGGGCAATTGCAGAACTCACGCTGATATGCCGCGCCGCATTTGTCAGTGCAGATGCATACCGATCAAGAATGGTTGAACGGTTCCGCTCCAGCGCGGTGCGGGTGGTTTTGGTGGTTACATTGGGGTTACCGTCGCGGTCGCCGCCAATCCACGAATGAAACTGGACACACGGGGTAGACTGATCCTCGACGTTAAACCGGTCATGCACTGCGTCATGAAACCTGTGAAATATTTCCGGAACTGCGTCGAACAATGCATCACGGAAGAATTGCAGCCCCCATTCGATTTCGTCTTCGGGTGTCGGCCGTTCCAGCCTCAGCTCGCCTGTCAACCACAGCAGGTCAATTTCGCTTTCTAGGTCACGGATCAGATCGCGGCGTTCGCGCGGGGTCCAGCGGTGGGTTTCGAGTGTCACCAGCCCCCGATAGATGCGCCGATGAATTTCCAGCACCGTCACGCGCTTGGCTTCTGTCGGGTGGGCGGTCAATGTCGGACCGACCGAAAGCCGACTTGCAGCATCGCAAAATTCCCGCCGAGAGACATTTTCTGCATCAACGAGTGCCTTGGCAAAGCTTCCGCTTACCGCGGCGGCACCCTCTTTGGTCTCGGCCTCGCGTCGCGCGCGCATAGCGGCGTTTTCCTCGACAATTTTAAGAAGCTGAAACCAGATATTCAGCGCCTGTAGATAGCTGACCTGATCGCGACCCTGCGGCAACGGGCTTCCGCTCGTATCCAACTGCTGTGCCAACTGTGGCGCACGGCGCGCGATGACTTTGCGCCAAAGCCCATGCAGCTCGAACCGCAAAGTCTCGGCATATGCTTCATCTGTCCCAATGACACATGCAGCCTCAGGCGACAGTTGCACCTGCTCCATCAGTGGATCCTGTCTCGAGGCTCACGGCCTTCAAAGAAATCGTGAAGATTCTCGATTACCCTGAACCCCATCGCTTCGCGGGATTCTCTGGTCGCGCTGCCCAGATGCGGCAGCATCACCAACCGGTCACAATCCCGAAGCCCTGGATTGATCCGGGGCTCACCTTCGAACACGTCAAGAGCCGCGCCGCCGATGGTGCCAAACCAGAGCGCTTGTGACAGCGCCAGTTCATTGATCACCTCGCCACGGGCCGTATTGATCAAGAACGCGTCAGGTTTCATCAACTCAAGCCGCGCCGTATTGATCATGTTGCGGTTTTCCGCCCCACCCGGACAATGCAGGGAAACGAAGTCGCACTGTGGCATCAACGTCTCGATATCCGCCACTTGTGTTGCATTGCATCGCGCCAGCACATCGGGGGCAACTTTGCTGCGGTTCTGGACGATGATCTTCATCCCGAAACCATGATGCGCCCGGCGTGCCATCTCCTGACCAATCCTGCCAAAGCCAATGATCCCCAGCGTTTTACCTGACACTTTGGTGCCAATCAGATGTGTGGGACGCCAACCGGTCCAACGGCCTTCGCGGATCTCGCGCTCGCCTTCACCAGCGCGTCGGGCCACCATAAGCAGCAGTGTCATCGCCAGATCGGCAGTACATTCGCTTAAGACATCCGGCGTATTCGTGACCGTAATCCCAAGGCCATGCGCAGCTGCCACGTCGATATGGCTAAAGCCAACACCGTAATTGGCAATGATTTTGGTCTGTACCTTTTCCATTTGCATCGCCGCCGCACCAATCGCATCAGTCACGGTCGGCAAGACAGCATCATAACACGCCAACGCAGCTTTGAAATCTGCCGGTCCGAGCGGAGTGTCGGCACCGTTCAGAACAGTGTCGAAGCTTTCAGACAGTTGCGCTTCGACCGCTGCCGGCCAGCGACGGGTCACCAGAATCTTGGGTTTCGCCATGGTACGCCCTCCTATTGCATCACATTTGCGATTGTCTCACCGATCACTGCCGGATTGGCGGCGACAGTCACGCCGGCGGCGGTCAGGATCTCGACCTTTTCACTGGCACTTTCGCCAAATGCCGAAATGATAGCCCCGGCATGACCCATGGTGCGGCCCTTCGGCGCTGTCAGCCCCGCAACATAGGCAACCACAGGTTTGGTGACATGATCTCGGATGTATTCGGCAGCTTCTGCTTCTTGTGGCCCCCCGATTTCGCCGATCATACAAATGATGTGGGTTTCAGAGTCGTTCTCGAACTGTTCAAGAATATCTCTGAACGACGACCCGTTGATAGGATCGCCGCCGATACCAACAGAAGTCGATATTCCGATGCCACGTTCCTTGAGCTGTGCCGCGGCTTCATACCCCAACGTTCCGGACCGGCCGACGATCCCTACGTTCCCCTGCAGGTAAATATGCCCGGGCATAATCCCCAGCATTGCCTTGCCAGGGCTGATGGTGCCCGCGCAATTCGGCCCGGTCAGCACCATCCGGCGCTCTTTGGGATAGCGGTACATATATCGTTTCACCCGGATCATATCCTGTGCTGGAATGCCATCGGTGATACAGACGCAATAGCGGATACCGGCATCTGCGGCCTCCATGATGCTGTCGGCCGCGAAAGGCGGTGGGACAAAAACCAGCGTCGCTTCTGCACCGGTCTGGGCCACCGCCTCCTTCATTGTATTGAAAACCGGTACCCCTTCGACGGTTTCACCCGCCTTGCCGGGCACCACGCCGCCGACGACGTTTGTGCCATAGGCAATCATATCTTTGGTATGAAACCTGGCCATTTTGCCGGTGATGCCCTGCACAAGCACTTTTGTATTACGGTCAAGATAGATGCTCATCTCACGGCCCTCACTTTGGTGCTTTGTTCAAGATCGCTTTTCCAGGCTCCAACCGCGCGTTCTGCCGCCTCCATCAGCGTTGTTGCACGGATCAGCGGCAGACCGCTTTGCGCCAGAATTTTCTGGCCTTCCTCGACGTTGGTGCCCGCAAGGCGCACAATCACAGGGACGTTCACTTCTACTTCGCGCAGAGCCTGAACGACGCCTTCCGCGACCCAGTCACACCGGTTGATTCCCGCAAAGATATTCACCAGAATGGCTTCAACCTTGCTGTCGGACAGGACCAGACGAAACGCTTTGGCAACCCGTTCTGGCGTGGCACCGCCGCCAATATCGAGAAAGTTCGCTGGCGCGCCACCAGCCAACATGATCGTATCCATCGTCGCCATCGCAAGGCCTGCGCCATTTACAATACAGCCAATGTTGCCATCCAGTCCGACATAGGACAGCCCTCGATCTGCCGCCCGACTTTCACGCGGATCTTCCTGAGACTTATCTCGGAGTTCGGAGATTTGAGGGTGCCGGAACAGCGCATTGCCGTCGAATGTCATCTTGGCATCCAAAGCCATGATCCGATTGTCGCCGGTGATCACCAACGGATTGATTTCAACCATCGTTGCGTCAAGCTCGGTGAAGGCGCGAAAACAGCCCTGAAGGGTGCGCACCATCTGCTGCACCATGCCTGCCTCGACCCCCAGCTTGAAAGCGATCTCGCGGCATTGGAATTCCTGGAGCCCAACAGCCGGTTCGACGGTGGCGCGCACGATACTGTCAGGTCGGTTGGCCGAGATATCCTCGATCTCCATCCCGCCTTCGGCGCTGGCCACGATCATCACGCGCTGGCTCGTCCGGTCGAGCACGAAACCAAGGTAAATCTCGCGGTCAATCGGGACCGCTGCTTCGACATAGACGCGGTAGATACCCTTGCCTTCGGGGCCGGTCTGATGGGTAACTAGTTTGCGGCCGAACATGTTTTCAGTGGCTACCTGAATTTCCACGTCACTGTTGCAGACCTTAACACCACCGGCTTTGCCGCGGCCTCCGGCATGGATCTGCGCCTTGACCACCCAACGCTCGCCGCCCATTTCGCGGGCCCGATATGCCGCCTGCTCAGGACTATACGCCAGAGCACCTTGTGGCACGACGACGCCAAAGTTGCTGAGTAGCTCCTTGGCCTGATATTCGTGAATATCCATTTCCCACCCTCCCAGATGACTGCTTATTCTGCCGCGATGCTTTTCTCGTAGTGCCGGTTCAACTGTGCAAGCACCGCGTCGATATCGACATCAGCTCCCAGGGCACGCATGGCGCCACCAAACCGTGTGACGATCTCTGAGATTGAGGCCTGATCCAGCAGGTTCAGAATGCCGATACGGATTTGCACAGGTTGGGATAACGTGGGCCAGATCCCGAAACCGTCGGCGCGGCAGTTCTGCACTAGCTCCATCTCTCTACCAGCGAGCGTGTCGGGTAAATTCAGCACCACCAGCGAGGTCATGTTTGACGTGACTTTGCAGCCCATCAACGTCACAGCATCGCGCAGGGCGGCTTCATGGAAGGCGTAATCCCGTGCCCGCTGCGCGACCCCGTGTTGCAGTGTGATCCGCAGCGCCTCGTGAAAAGCGGCGACTGCATAGGGGCTGTGCGTGCGGTGATAGACACCCTTGTCGGTGTCCTTTCCGTCGATGATCGCCCAATGGCGCGCCTCGAGGATCGGATGATGGACAAAGCTGCGGCATCCGGTTGCCTTGAGCGCGTCAATATACCGCTCGGTAAAGGACACAGGCGCATAGGTCAGCGGCAGACAGCAGATGCCTTTCTGTGGGCAGGATGCCCAGCCGTGGATGCCCGGAAAATCGTCAATCGCAAAATCTTCGACACCCAGCGACGACACCGCGTCGACCAGTCCCATCACGTCATGCCGCACGCAGGCGTCTGAGAATCCGCGGATATCGTTCACGCGCCCCGCGCCGGTTTCGGAATGGGCCATTGCGGCCCATTTCGGCTTATGCTCCGACAGCGCCTGCTCGACAATCTCGGCGCTCACCGACGTGCCGTGGGGC
>DRFG01000189.1 GCA_011050655.1 Roseobacter sp. | reverse complement strand
TATACTGCCTATACTTATTGGGTGTTCCGCGGCAAAATTGATCCAGAGGACGGATATCATTGAAGCTGCAAAAGTGGATATCACGTAGCGGGTGGTTCGTGCTTATCTGGGTGCTGAGCGTGCTCGCATTAGGCGTTGTTGCATACGCGATTCGATTAGCCATCATACCTTGATAGGGGTTGTAAAACGCGAGCTGCCGCAAGGAAATTTGGCGCTCTACCTTGACTGCGATGCTGACCCTTGCTGCTTTGTGATCTATCGGCACATTTTAGTCTTAAGGAGCCGCAGATGCGTGCAATGCAAGTCATAGCCTATGATCAACAGTTGGAGCTGCGCGAAGTTGAACCTCCCGCTCCAAAAGCGGGAGAGGTGCTGGTCAAGATCGCGACCTGTGGCCTGAACTTTGGCGATTTGCTTTTGATCAAGGGTACCTATCAACAAAAGCCAGATTTGCCCTTCACGCTTGGGATGGAGCTGGCGGGTACGGTCACGGGCCTTGGGGAAGGAGTGCGAGGGTTTAGTATCGGTCAACGTATCGCTGCATATACCGGTTCAGGCGGGTTGGCCGAGTATGCAGCGGTTTCGGCCGATATTTGTGTGCCGATCCCAGACCAGATGACAAACGAAGATGCGGCCGCTTTCTTGATTGCCTACGGAACAAGCCATGTGGCACTGGACCACAGGGCCCGGATGCAACCGAAAGAACGGCTTTTGGTGCTGGGTGCCTCGGGGGGTGTCGGCCTGACGGCGGTGGAGTTGGGCAAACTTATGGGGGCCGAGGTTATCGCATGCGCCCGAGGTAAGGCGAAACTTGATATTTGTCGCGCTGCCGGTGCTGATCATTTGATCGACTCCGATACAGATGACATCCGCGAAGTCGTCAAATCCTTGGGCGGAGCCGATGTTGTATATGACCCTGTCGGAGGCGCGCAGTTCACCGCAGCCATGCGGGCATGTAACCCCGAAGCGCGGATTTTGCCGCTTGGTTTCGCCTCTGGCGAAGTGCCGCAGATCCCTGCGAATATCATCATGGTCAAGAATTTGAACGTATTGGGCGTGTTTTGGGGCGGGTATAAGACCACAAATCCTAAGGTATTAACCGATAGTTTCAAGGTGCTGATCAATTGGTATCTCGAAGGTAAGCTGAAACCGCATGTGAGTCATGTGCTTGCACTCGAGCAGGCGAATGCCGCGCTTGACCTGTTGCGAACCCGCCAAGCCACGGGCAAAGTAATCGTGCGGGTGGTCTAGGCCCGCCGCCCCATCGGTGAGGTTATACGCTGCCTTGTTTTCTGCCGCTCGCGAAGGAATACAAACAGACCGGATGATAGGATCAGGCCGATGCCTAGCCAGATGTCCCACATCGGGATGTCGCCAAATATGATAATGCCCCAAAATACTGCCATGGGCAGGCCGATGTATTCAAAGGGCGCAACGGTGGCGACATCGGCGATCCTGTAGGCTTGGCTCAAGCAATATCCGATGACTGCGACGTTTAAACCCAGGGCAAGGAAAACCCATATATCGCCGCTTTCTGGCCAGACCCAAGCCCGAAGCAAGAACTGTGTCGAAGGGGCGCTGTCGGCGGTGACAAATCGCCCGTCCCCGGTGGCGACAAAGAAACCCAAAGAGACAATGATGAACACGCACTGTAAATAGACCGAAAGGGCCGAGGCCTTGCTGCGCACCCCCAATTTTCGGGTCATCAATTGGTTCAGCGCGTAGGTCAGGGCGGAAACAACGGGCAATAACAGCACGAGGCGCGATGCCTGAAGCGACTGCGGGTCGGCCCAGGGACGCTGCATGATGATAACTCCGATAAACCCAACGGCAACCGCGCTAAGCCGCATCACTCCGACTTTCTCTCCTAAGACAGGTATAGACAGCAAAGTAATGAACAGCGGCGCTATGAAGAATATTGCGGTCGCGTCAGCCAAGGGTATCGCGGCGAGTGCAAGGAAGAACGTCATATTGGCAATCACAACCATAAGACCGCGCAGAAGATGCCAACCCGGTTGCGAGGTTTTCAATATGTGCCAACCGCCTTCTAGCTGCACCAGGACAAGGCCTATAATAAGACCAATAAACGAACGCGCGAAAACGATTTCATGCAATGGATAGCCATCCGACAATTGCTTGATCAGCATGTCATTGATCGAAATGGCAAACACGCCAGCAAGGACGAAAGCAATCGCCGCACCGGGCCTATTATGTGCAATTGCATTCATGCCAGAGACCTATCATCTATGGGTGATCTGTCCAGCGCGTTTCACCTTGGCCTGCAATGAGGAACTGCGTTAGGTTAGCTTGAATAACGCCCTGAGGAGGATACGCCATGCAGATGTCAGACACCCGCCAGATCAACGCTAGCCCCGCTGAAGTCTACGCGGCATTACTAGACCCGGATATGCTGATCAAATGCGTACCCGGTGCGACCGAGGTGACAGGGTCCCCCGAAGAGGGTTTCGAAGCGACAGTTGTTCAGAAGGTGGGGCCCGTCAAGGCTACCTTTAAGGGGCAGGTCACCATGACTGATATGGTCCCGGACCAGTCGATCAAGATCAGTGGCGAAGGCAAGGGCGGCGCTGCGGGTTTTGCCAAAGGTGAGGCCGACGTAAAACTTGCGCCAAAAGATGGCGGTACAGAGCTCACGTATGATGTTGAGGCAAAGGTCGGGGGCAAGTTGGCTCAGTTGGGCAGTCGCATCATCGACGGCTTCGCGAAAAAAATGGCCGACCAGTTCTTTAGCAACCTACAACAAACCCTAGAAGGGTCGGCGGACGGCGAAGCCGACGCTGGGGAAGAGACCGCCGAGAAAAAGGGGTGGTTCGGGCGATCGAAAACCTGAACTGCTTCACCTCTGTTAAATCAGCCCCAATAGGTCTAGTTTCCGGCCAAACCAGCCGGAGACACCTATGCCCGATATCGTAAAAATCACGAACCTGCGTAAAGCCTATGCAGGAGGCTTCGAAGCGCTCAAGGGCGTCAATCTTACGATTGAGCAGGGCGAAATCCTGGCGTTGCTTGGGCCCAATGGGGCTGGAAAGACTACGCTCATATCGACGATATGTGGCATTACCACTGCAACCGATGGGTCTGTCGCCGTCGGCGGACACGATACGGTAAAGGATTACCGTAAGGCACGATCCATGATCGGGCTGGTGCCGCAGGAAATAAATCTCGAACCATTTGAAAAAGTCATCAGTACCGTGGCGTTTTCGCGAGGATTATTTGGTAAACCCAAAAACGATGCGGCGATAGAAAAAATACTTCGACAGCTTTCGCTTTGGGACAAAAAAGACAACCAGATCCGCGAGCTTTCCGGTGGGATGAAGCGTCGCGTGTTGATTGCCAAAGCGTTGGCGCACGAGCCTCGGGTTTTGTTTCTTGATGAGCCTACGGCGGGCGTTGATGTCGAGCTGCGGCGCGACATGTGGGGGATCGTGGCAGGGCTTAAGGCTGACGGGGTAACGATCATTCTGACCACCCATTACATCGAAGAAGCGGAAGCCATCGCCGACCGCATAGGAATTATCGCCGAAGGTGAACTGCTGCTGGTCGAGGATAAGGATAAGCTCATGGCGCGCATGGGGAAAAAGCAATTGGTTGTGCAGCTCACCAAGCCGATTGATGCGCTGCCGGTGTCGTTGGCCTCGGATAGTCTTGCGCTTTCTGATGACGGTGCAGCTTTAATTTACACCTATGACACCCGTGCCGAACGGACCGGGATCACGAAACTTTTGTCGGATGTGTCGAATGCCGGTTTGGTCTTGGCAGATATCGAAACCAAACAAAGTAGCCTCGAGGATATTTTTGTAGATCTGATAAAGGAGGGTGCGGCATGAACTGGATCGCCGTAAAATCAATATATACCTTTGAGATGGCACGTTTCTTTCGGACGATCACTCAAAGCCTTATATCGCCCGTTTTGTCTACGTCATTGTATTTTGTCGTGTTCGGTGCGGCAATCGGCAGCCGTATTCAACAGGTGGAAGGTATCAGTTACGGTGCGTTTATCGTTCCAGGTTTGATCATGCTCAGCGTCATTACGCAGTCGATATCGAACGCGTCCTTCGGCATCTACTTTCCGAAGTTTATTGGTACGGTTTTCGAACTTTTATCCGCGCCGGTGAACTTTTTCGAAATCGTTCTTGGATATGTCGGGGCCGCTGCGACAAAAGCACTGTTCATCGGGATTATCATTCTGATTACGGCTTTTTTCTTTGTGGATATCACAATTTTGCACCCGGTGTGGATGGTCGTATTCCTCGTTTTGACCTGCATAAGCTTTTCGTTGATGGGTTTTATCATCGGGATATGGGCCGGTAGCTTTGAACAGTTGCAACTGGTACCGTTGCTGATTGTCACCCCGTTGGTATTTCTTGGCGGGTCTTTCTATTCGATTTCCATGTTGCCGCCCGCATGGCAGGTGGTCTCGCACTTCAATCCGGTGGTGTATCTGATATCAGGATTTCGCTGGGCGTTTTTTGGGGCCGCCGATGTGCCGATTATGACCAGCCTCTTTGCGATAGCAGGATTCACGCTGCTCGGTCTGGCAGTCATATGGTGGATTTTTCGTACCGGCTGGCGGATTAGGCAATAAGTATTGCTTGCCTGCCTTGTTTGCTCATCGGGCGCACTCTACATGGGAAGGTATGAGAAAATTCCTCCCCTTCCTTCCGTCCCATCCGACCGTTTCGGTCGTACGTCTTTCCGGTGTTATCGGGGGGCGTACCCGCGGCGGGTTGAACGACAGTGGCATAGGCCCCGCCATCGACAAGGCATTTCGTCGCGGTAAACCGTCTGCTGTCGTCCTTGAAATCAGCTCACCCGGGGGTAGCCCGGTTCAGTCTTCGCTTATTGGCGCGCGCATACGCCGGTTGGCCGACGAAAAGAACATTCCGGTCATCGCCTTTGTCGAAGATGTCGCGGCATCCGGTGGCTATTGGCTGGCCGCAGCTGCGGATGAGATTTACGCGGATCCCAATTCGGTTGTCGGGTCAATCGGTGTCATTGCGGCATCGTTTGGCGCAAGCGAGCTGATCAATCGCCATGGTATCGAGCGGCGCGTATATACGGCCGGGCAATCGAAATCCATGATGGACCCGTTTCGACCTGAGAAGCCCGAAGATGTCGACAGGTTGAAATCGTTGCTGAACGATATCCACGCCAATTTCATCGACCACGTCAAAGCACGTCGGGGGAGCAAGCTGACATCCGACGTCGATCTGTTTACCGGTGAAGTATGGCTAGCGAAACGTGCGACGGATCTCGGACTTATCGACGGTATTGGGCATTTACGACCGTTCCTAAAGGACCGCTTCGGAGATAAGATCAAAATCAACCGCTATGGCGTAAAGCGGGGTCTGCTCTCGCGGTTTGGGGCTCAGATCATAGGTGACGCTGTCGCCAGTATCGAAGACCGTGCCATCTATGCGCAGTTTGGTCTGTAATTTATGGTTTTCAAGGTCGTATTATTGTTTCTCGTCGCCATGGGTACGCTTGCATGGTTCGGCAAAATGCACTGGCTCGGCGGCACAAAGTTGCGGCAGGCAAAATGTAAAAGTTGTGGACGCTACCGTATTGGCAAAGGCCCCTGCGGATGTGGGGGTAAGAGTTAATGATTATGCCGTGGGTTCTGAGTGTTTTGGGTTTGCTGATATTGCTGTTGGCGGGCGATGCGCTGGTTAAGGGGGCGGTCAACCTGTCGTTGCGTTTGGGCGT
>DRFG01000188.1 GCA_011050655.1 Roseobacter sp. | reverse complement strand
TCAAGAGGCGTTCTATCGCTGTTTTCTGGCTTGTGCCAGAGCGTGCACCACTCTAGATGCAGCGGTGGGACACCCTTCCCCAACGAAGGGCGCTTATCTGAAAGGGTAGCTAAATGGCTATTACAGTACCGACCTCGCGGCCCCAAAACCCGCGTTTTTCCTCTGGCCCGTGTGCCAAACCCCCCGTCTATGATCTGACCAAGCTTGCAAGCGCGCCTTTGGGCCGCAGCCATCGCGCTGCGCCTGGCAAAGCCAAGCTTCTCGAAGCAATCGAGACCACCCGCGAAATTCTAGGCGTGCCTGCTGATTACAAAATCGGCATCGTACCTGCATCCGACACAGGTGCCTATGAAATGGCCATGTGGACCATGTTGGGCGAACGCCCCGCTGAAATGGTCGCTTGGGAATCCTTTGGTGCTGGCTGGGTCACTGACGCGGTCAAACAACTGAAAATCGAACACACTGTTCACACCGCTGACTACGGTCAGATCGTGGATATGGCATCGCTCAACTATGATAACGATGTCTGCTTCACCTGGAACGGCACCACATCCGGTGTGCGTGTGCCAAATGGTGATGTCATCCCTGCTGATCGCAAGGGTCTGACCCTGTGCGATGCAACCTCTGCAGCTTTCGCGATGGACCTGCCTTGGGATAAGCTCGACGTCACAACCTTTAGCTGGCAGAAAGTTCTGGGAGGCGAAGCCGCCCATGGCATGCTGATCCTTAGCCCGCGTGCTGTTGAACGCCTTGAAAGCTACACTCCCGCATGGCCCCTGCCTAAAATCTTCCGTCTGACCAAAGGCGGCAAGTTGATTGACGGCATTTTCAAGGGTGAAACGATCAACACACCCTCGATGCTCTGCGTCGAAGATTATTTGCTGGCGCTCGATTGGGCTAAATCTGTCGGCGGCCTTCAGGGTTTGATCGACCGCGCGAATTCCAACACCGCTGCACTCACGCGGTTCGTCGAAACCCATGACTGGATCGAATTTCTGGCGGTGGATCCAGCAACCCGGTCAAACACATCTGTCTGTCTGAAGTTCAATGACGACCGTATTGCTGACGGTGCGGCCTTTGCTAAAGCGATTGCCAAGCGTCTGGCCGATGAAGATGTGGCACTTGACGTCGGGGCCTACCGCGATGCACCTCCAGGTCTGCGCATCTGGTGCGGCGGGACGGTTCAAACCTCGGATATAGAGGCGATGCTGCCGTGGCTCGAATGGGCCTTCGAGACCGAAATAAACGCTTAATCACGGGTCCCCGCCCTGCGCCAGCCGTAGGGTGGGTGTTCGCCCGACGCCCCCCTTCCGTTTTATAAAAGGAGCGCCAAACATGGCCCCCAAAGTTCTCATTTCCGACAGCCTTTCCGAAGCCGCTGTACAAATCTTCAAAGACCGCGGCATTGACGTGGATTTCCAACCTGATCTGGGTAAGGATAAAGACAAGCTGGCCGCAATCATTGGTGGCTACGATGGGCTTGCAATCCGCTCGGCGACCAAAGTCACCGAAAAGATTCTAGAAAACGCGACCAACCTCAAGGTGATCGCGCGGGCTGGGATCGGTACCGATAACATCGACAAGGACGCTGCCTCGAAAAAAGGCGTGATTGTCATGAACACGCCCTTCGGCAATATGATCACCACCGCCGAGCACGCCATCGCGATGATGTTTGCCGTCGCGCGTCAAATTCCCGAAGCATCGGCATCGACACATGCCGGCAAATGGGAAAAGTCCAAGTTTATGGGCGTTGAGCTGACCGGCAAGACCCTTGGCGTTATCGGCGCAGGCAACATCGGTGGTATCGTCTGCGACCGTGCGCGCGGGTTAAAGATGAAGGTCATCGCCTATGATCCTTTCCTAAGCGAAGAAAAAGCGCAAAAGATGGGTGTCGAAAAGGTCGAGCTTGACGATCTGTTGGCCCGCGCTGATTTCATCACCCTGCACGTTCCCTACACCGACCAAACAGCAAATATCCTGTCGCGCGAAGCCTTAGCGAAAACCAAGAAAGGCGTGCGTATCATCAACTGCGCCCGCGGCGGTCTGGTCGACGAAGAGGCTTTGGCCGATGCGTTGAAATCCGGTCACGTCGCTGGTGCGGGTTTCGATGTGTTCAAGATAGAACCCGCGACCGAAAACCCGCTGTTCGGCCTGCCCAACGTCGTTGTCACGCCACACCTTGGTGCTGCAACCACCGAGGCCCAGGAAAACGTTGCGCTGCAAGTAGCAGAGCAGATGTCGGATTATCTGCTGACCGGTGCCGTTTCCAACGCGCTAAACATGCCATCGGTGACCGCCGAAGAAGCCAAGGTCATGGGGCCGTGGATCACGTTGGCAGGTCATCTGGGTGCGTTTATCGGACAAATGACAGACGAACCAATCAAAGCGATCAATATTCTATACGACGGTCAGGTGTCGCAGATGAACCTGAGCGCCCTGAATTGCGCAGTTGTGGCCGGTATCATGAAACGCGCCAACCCCGATGTGAACATGGTCAGCGCGCCGGTTGTTGCCCGTGAAAAGGGTATTCAGATCAGCACGACCAATCAGGATAAATCGGGCGTCTTCGACGGGTATGTCAAAGTCACTGTTGTGACTGCCAAGCGCGAACGTTCTATCGCCGGTACGGTGTTTTCGGACGGCAAGCCACGGTTCATTCAGATCAAAGGCATCAACATTGATGCCGAGATCGGTGCCCACATGCTGTATACCACCAACGAAGATGTCCCCGGCATCATCGGTGCATTGGGCCAGACCATGGGGACGAATGGCGTGAACATTGCGAATTTCACACTAGGGCGGTCCGCAGCCAAGGGCGAGGCGATCGCGTTGCTTTATATCGACGGTCCGGTACCGGAAACTGCTCTGAAGCAGCTTCAGGATACCGGCCTCTTTACCCAAGTCAAAGAGCTTGAATTCGACGTCGCTTAACTTCTCTGCAAACATCTGCGAAAGCGCCCCCTACTTTGGGGGCGCTTTTTTAATTGGCAAACGGTCGCAACATTCACAGGGGCGCGATCTACCTGTCGATGTCTGAAAAATATTAACGGTGACGCACCCGATCGCGTAATTTCGCCCATTCGCCCGGTGCAAATATAAAGCTTAGGCCGAAACCACAGGCAAAGCCGAACAGCTCTGCCAGCCACTGGGTACCTGCATCAAAGAACACGCCCCATAACAGCTGTAACCCCATAAGCATCGCAATCAGCGAAAACGCCCGATATTGCTGTTCGCCAAGGCCGGACAACCTGCGCCACATCACAAATGAATAGCCCCCGATAAGGCCATATACGTTGGGATATGCGCCGACCAACCAAACCGGGTCATTCAACACCAGCGCATAGGCAATAGCCCCTAGAATGCCCGACAGGAAAAAGATCGTCAAAAAAGCGACCTGTCCCATTGCTTCGGCAACCATCTTACCCAAGGCCAAAAGCAGCACGCCTGCAAAGATTGTATGGGTGAACCCGAGGTGAATGAATGAATAGGTGACCGACCGTAAGACCTGCGACACGGGAAACTGCCCATTCGCAATCATCCAGTCAAAGATATCCCCCGAAAATCCATAGTCGCGAATAAGCGCCAAGCGCCAACCAACCGCGCCGGGGCCACCGATGACTCCGGCTTCGGCAAGGGACAAGCCAGCTTCGACACCGGCAATCGCCAGAAACAATAATGTCACGGACGCGGGCAATGGATTTATGGGCGGGTGAAAATCTGGGTCTGCCATAGGGTCTCCTTGACGGGCTAGGTGTGCATGGGTAAGCCGATCAGGCCGCAGTTTCCAGCCTTATCGGAGCATTCTATGACCGACACCACCTTCACCCCACGCGTGTTTTCCGGCATCCAGCCTTCCGGTGGCCTGACCTTGGGTAACTACCTTGGCGCGATGAAGCGTTTCGTGGATATGCAGGACGAAGGATCGTACCAAACCGTCTACTGCATGGTGGACCTGCATGCGATTACCGCAAAATTCCAAGACCCTGCAACTTTGCGCCATAACACCCGTGAACTGGCGGCAGGTTTCATCGCGGCTGGCATCGACCCGGCGAAATCCATTCTGATCAATCAAAGCCAAGTCCCGGAGCACGCGCAGCTTGCGTGGATATTTAACTGTGTGGCCCGCATGGGCTGGATGGGCCGCATGACCCAGTGGAAGGACAAGGCCGGCAAAAACGCCGAAGCCGCCTCGTTGGGCCTGTTCGCTTACCCTGCCCTGATGGCAGCGGATATCCTGATTTACCACGCAACGCACGTCCCCGTGGGAGAAGACCAGAAACAACACCTTGAGCTGACGCGCGACATCGCGGCCAAATTCAACCATGACTATGGCGTTGATTTCTTTCCCCTGACCGAACCGGTGATCGAAGGTGCTGCGACCCGCGTCATGTCGCTGCGAGACGGATCCAAGAAAATGTCAAAGTCCGACCCGTCGGATGCCAGCCGTATCAACCTGACTGATGACGCCGACACTATCGCCAAGAAGATCCGCAAAGCCAAAACAGACCCCGACGCTTTGCCGTCCGAGATCGACGGGCTGAAAGACCGCCCTGAAGCGCGGAACCTAGTGAACATCTATGCTGCCTTGAACGACCAGACCGTTGAACAGGTACTGGCCGAAGTCGGTGGCCAACAGTTCGGCAGTTTCAAGCCCTTGTTGGCGGATCTTGCCGTCGCCAAAATGTCACCTATCAGCGTCCGTATGGCGGAATTAATGGCCGACACGGCCGAGATTGACCGCATCCTTGCCCATGGTGCGACCCAAGCGCGTGAAATCACTGCGCCGATTCTGAAAAAGACTTACGAAATCGTCGGTATGGTCGGGTAGGCGCTCTTGTTCGACATATTGTAAATTAGCGTGCGCATTTACGCACAGCAGCCGCGCGGGCGGCGCACTCGCATTTCGGCGCTAAACACACCATCTTATGAGGCATATCGAAAGAAAGGTGCATATCATGGCACATGCCTCGGTCGGTCACGTTCATCTCAAGGTCGCGGATCTGGAACGTGCAATCACTTTTTACCGCGACATTCTTGGTTTTGACCTGAACCAAAAGTTCGGTACCCAAGCCGCATTTCTTGGCGCAGGTGGCTATCATCACCACATCGGTCTGAACACGTGGGAAAGCGCCGGAGCCACCCCGCCACCCAACGGGTATACCGGACTATATCATTCCGCGTTTTTGTATCCTGACCGCGCGGCCTTGGCGACGGTATTGAAACGCGTTCTCGAGGCAGGGATTCCGCTGGACGGAGCCGCTGATCACGGCGTAAGCGAGGCAATCTATCTGCGCGACCCCGACGGCAACGGTGTCGAAATCTACCGCGACCGCCCGGAACACGATTGGCCCCGGGACAATCAGGGGGCGCTGAAGATGGGGAACGCCTCTCTGGATCTGAATGCGTTGCTGGCGGAAAGCCCCTAAGACCCCGATGGACAATCCGATTTGGTTGGGCCAGCCTTGGTCCGACACGAAACAAGGATAGATCATGACGACCGGATTTTTCATGGACGAACGCTGCTTCTGGCACGCGGGCGGCAACTATGCGTTCACCATGCCGATTGGCGGGCTGGTACAACCCCTTGCAGCGGGCGGTTTACCCGAAAACCCCGAAACAAAGCGCCGTCTGCGCAATCTGATGGAGGTCACCGGCCTGATGGCCGAATTGGATGTGCGCAGCGCGGCGCTTGCCATCCGCAGCGATTTGCTACGTGTTCACCCCGCAACCTATTTGGATGAATTCAAACGCCTGTCAGATGCGGGCGGCGGTGAATTGGGCCTACGCACACCTTTTGCCCCCGGTGGATACGAAATTGCAGCGCTTTCTGCCGGTTTATCCATTGCCGCCGTTGAAGCCGTGGCCAAAGGCGATCTCCACAACGCCTATGCGCTTAGCCGACCACCCGGCCACCATGCCCTGCCAGATTTCCCCAATGGGTTTTGCCTGCTTGCCAACATTGCCATCGCCATCGAAGCCGCCAAGGCTAGCGGGCTGGTGAGCCGCGTCGCCGTGTTGGACTGGGACGTGCATCATGGCAACGGAACCGAAGCAGTCTTTTACGATCGCGATGACGTATTAACGATTTCGTTGCACCAAGAGGGTAACTACCCTTTGGATACCGGCGCACTGGCCGACCGTGGCACAGGGGCGGGCGAAGGATATAACATCAACCTACCACTACACGCCGGATCAGGTCACACAGCCTATTTGCATGCGCTTGATCGCGTCGCGATCCCGGCTATCGAAGCATTCAAGCCGGACATGATCATCGTCGCCTGTGGCTTTGATGCGGCGATTGTGGACCCGCTCGCGCGGATGCAGGCCACTGCCGCAACCTTTGCCGCGATGACGCACCGTATCAAGGCCGCCGCTGCAAACCTTTGCGGCGGCAAGCTGGTGCTGGTACACGAAGGTGGCTATTCAGAGGCTTACGTGCCCTTTTGTGGTCATGCCACCATCGCGGCCCTCGCAGATAGTAATATCACCGCGCCGGACCCGCACGCAGAGAACTATCACATCCGTCAGCCCAGCCCTAAATTTGATGCCTTCCTGCGGGATGCGATTGATGCAATGGCAGACGAGCTGAACTTGTAGGAGAGAGACCCGATGCCAACACCCAACCCAGACGCGCTGCATTTCCTGCAAACGCGCCGCTCGCGCCCCGCCAAGACGCTGACCACCCCCGTACCAGACCATGATACGCTATTGCCATTGTTGACCGCAGCGTCGCGGTCCCCCGATCATGGCAAGCTGGAACCGTGGCGTTTCATCGTTATCGATAAGCCCGCGATGGGTCGGCTAGCCGACATCGCCGAAGTCCGGGGTCTGGCTTTAGGTATGGCCGACGATCAGGTACAAAAAGGCCGTGATCAGTTTGATAAAGGGCATCTGGCAGTAGCCGTGATCGAGGTGCACAAAGAATCGACCAAAGTTCCGGCCCTTGAGCAAACCTATGCAGTCGGCGGGGTTTGCCTTGCGCTGATTAACGCGGCTCTGGCCGCAGGCTGGGGCGCAAATTGGTTGACCGGTTGGGTCAGTCACGACCGGACATTTATGCAAGAAGCTTTCGGCTTGGTCGACAACGAACGTATCGCAGGGATCATCCATATCGGTACCGAGACCACCGCCCCACCAGACCGGCCCCGTCCAGACATAGCAGCGATCACCACATGGCTATAACCCTGATCTTGCGCGCTTTCTGGCTCGCGGTTGGTCAGGTTGCGGACCCGCGTTTTCGGCGTGTACTGATGATCGGCGTCGGGTTGGCGCTTGTATTGCTGATCGGGGCCTCGGCAGGATTTATCTTGCTGATCGACTGGCTAACGGGTGAAAACAACTGGCTGCCGATCCTAGGCGAAGTCACATGGCTTGACGATTTGTTCAGCTGGGGTGCCGCCTTTTTGTTGATGTTCCTGTCGGTATTCCTGATGATACCAGTCGCCTCGGCGATAACGTCGATGTTTCTGGATAACGTAGCCGACGCGGTCGAGGCCGAATACTATCCCCACTTGCCGCCTGCCTCACACGTGCCCTTCGGCGATGCGCTGCGCGATACAGTAAACTTCATGGGCGTGCTGATTGGGGTAAATATATTGGCGCTGGCACTGTATATTTTCTTTGCCCCCCTCGCCCCTCTCATTTTCTGGACCGTAAACGGTTTTCTATTGGGGCGAGAATATTTCACCCTAGCAGCGATCCGCAGGGTGGGGCGTGCCCAAGCAAAGCGCTTGCGAAGACGCCACATGGTAACCATCTGGGCCGCTGGCGTGCTGATGGCGATACCGCTATCCGTACCTGTGTTGAACCTGATTATACCGATACTTGGAGCGGCGACTTTTACCCATCTATTCCACCAATTGGTGTCGGAGCCCCATGCAGGAGGTCTTCAACATCCGCAACGGTAAACCAGCCCGACAGTATGATCCCGGTGAGGACTGCCCACAAAACCACTGAAATGACTGTTGTCCATACCGCTTTCTTTTTGAGGTGATGATGTTCAGGCGCACCCGCGTGAGTGCCTTCGACCACATGCCCCAAATCACCTTGAGTTTGCACCCGGATCGGCAGCGCGATCATAAAGACCATCGCCCAGATGACACAGAACAATACGACACCAGACATGACCGCCATGATTAAACCTGCTCTAGCTCGACAAGGGCCCCGTTAAAATCCTTGGGGTGGAGAAACAGCACGGGTTTACCATGCGCGCCAATCTTGGGTTCTCCGGTCCCCAGAACACGCGCGCCAGTCGATTTCAGGTGATCCCGCGCAGCAATGATATCATCGACTTCGTAACAGATATGATGGATGCCACCCGATGGATTTTTTTCCAGAAACCCGTTGATAGGGCTGTCGTCGCCCAGTGGGTAAAGCAGTTCAATCTTCGTGTTCGGCAGTTCGATGAAGATAACCGTAACGCCGTGGTCGGGTTCGTCCTGCGCCGGTCCGACCTTGGCTCCTAGAGCGTTGCGATACTGGCCCGCAGCCGCCTCAAGGTCCGGTACGGCGATTGCGACATGGTTAAGGCGACCAATCATTGTGGTTCTCCAGAAAACGAAAAAGTTGACCCGTTTATGAGCCGTAGAGCTGCCGAGGGCAATGCGTCACGTTAACGCCCTGTTAGCCAAGCGACCGTAACCATTGAGGGGTCAAGAGGGTTTTTGGAGGAATCATGGATAAGCTTGAACAACAGCCCCGCTACATGCCTGCACCTACAGCACAGCGCCCTCTGCTAGGGCTGACAGTGCTGGTTATCGAAGACAGCCGGTTCGCCTGCGAAGCGATACGGCTTTTGTGTTTGCGATCCGGGGCACGGATACGGCGGGCTGACTGCCTACGTGCGGCGCGGCGACATCTTCAGGTATATCGACCGTCAGTGGTTATTGCCGATCTCGGCCTGCCTGACGGCAATGGGATAGATCTGATCGCCGACCTTGCGAAAGCACAACCACGCGTGGACGTGTTATTGGCGATTTCAGGCGAAAGCTTTCGCGCCGCTGATGCCATAGCGGCAGGTGCTGATGGTTTCATGGCAAAACCGATCAAATCGCTGGTTCAATTTCAGCAATCCGTTCTTGCGTTCCTTCCCGCAGACCGTCAACCCAAGGGCCCATGCGTAATCGGCGATGAGGTCGTCGAACCGGATCATATGGCATTTCAAGATGACATGGCGCATATCGCGGATGTATTGGGCGATAAGACGGATAACAAAACCTTGGATTACGTGGCGCAGTTTCTAAGCGGCGTTGCACGGATTGCGCATGACAAGGCGCTAGAAGCGGCGGCATCTGCGCTGGCGCGCAAACGGGCTCTTGGACACTCTGCCGATCAGGAAAAGGCGGCTATAACCGGATTGGTGCAAGCACGTTTGGCTTTACGCATGGCGATTTGACTCCACTACAAAAGCGGGTCGCTGGCCACACGTACCAACCCGGTCAGATCACCCAATCGTTCGCGCTGCATTCCCGCATCGTCAAAATTGCTGGGTGCAAGCCACGCTTCGAAGGCTTCTTTCAATCCGGGCCATTCTGCGTCGATCATGGCAAACCAAGCGGTGTCACGATTATGACCCTTCACAACTGCCGCTTGGCGGAAAACACCTTCGTAACTAAAACCCAATCGCTGCGCAGCGCGGCGTGAAGGAAGATTTAACGCATTACACTTCCATTCATAACGTCGATAGCCTGCATCAAACGCCCATGCCATCATCAGGAACATCGCTTCGGTTGCACAGCGGGTGCGCTGCAACGCAGGGCTAAAGGTGATTGACCCGACTTCGATTGACCCGGCCTCAGGTGCAATTCGCAAATAGCTGGCCACGCCTTCGATATTGCCGGTGTCCAAGTTCTTGATTGCATAAAACAGCGGATCATCCTTAGCTGCTACATCCCTGACCCAGCGATGAAATTGAGCAGAGGACGAAAACGGCCCGTCGTACATATAATGCCACAGATGGTCCTGCTCTTCGAATGCCCGAAACAGCAAAGCCGCATGAGCTTGTGCATCCAACGGTTCAATCTGCACGTATTGCCCGCGCATTACTTTGCGGGCCGGCAGTGGCGGGGCCGTGAAATTTGGCACGGGTGTCCCAAGTGGCGCTGGCTTTGGATCATTAGGTTTCATCCGGTCACGTTATGGTCAACCTGCACCCGCGCCAAGCACAGAATGCATGCCCTACGTCGTCCATCATATTACCAAACTTTAGACACAAAACTTTAGCACAGTTTTATCATGAAATATTTGCATCTTTGACCAAGGGCCAAAACCATGTTTGCAAAGCTATGTATAGTGCTCCGCATCTATCGTAAGGAAACCAGAATAGACTGGGTCATTCTTGGGGCAAATGCTGCTGGTGGCATCGCGGTTACCGTTGCGTTTTTTCAAGCGCGTATGCCCGACACAGTCATCGATATACCTATGCAAATCGCAAGCACCGGATTTTAGCGCCCGACCTTGATAGGCGATCGCGTCTGTTACCCTTCCCCCACTGGAACCATTCGAATGCCGCTGCGTTGGAAAGGATAACCAGCCAAGGGAAAATCAGATGACATCCATTTACGACGCAATAAAAGCCGACCATGAAACGCACCGGGCCCTATTGAATAAAATCGCTGAAACATCCGGCGACAGCGTTGACCGCCAGCGCACATGGCAGGATTTTTACACGGACGTAAAATCACATGCAGCTGCTGAGGAAGAAACTTTTTATTCCAAGCTAATGCATGAAACGTGGGGGCAGGATGCCGCGCGCCATTCTGTTTCTGAGCACAAAGAGCTGGATGATCTGATGGAGGAACTGAATGAAACCGATATGTCGTCCTCGGGATGGCTGGCGAAGTTCAAGAAGCTCAAGCACGACTATGAGCACCATATGGACGAAGAAGAAGAAGATGTATTCAAGCGCGCCAAGGAAGTAATCGGTGAAGAGCACAACGACGACTTTGGCAAAAACTTTCAGAAGCGAAAGCAGGAAGAGCTGGGGCTGATCGACCAGAAGCGCAAAGATAGTCTGGAAGATTGAGATCAGGTTACTGAACGAAAAAAGCCCGCCTTCAAACTTTGAAAGCGGGCTTTTTGAATCTGTGGGCGGGTGTTTAGTCCTGCGGAATGACGCGCAGTCCTAGTTCCATTAACTGATCAGGCTGAGGCTCGCTTGGCGCGTTCATCATCAAGTCTTCGGCACGCTGGTTCATCGGGAACAAGATCACTTCGCGAATGTTCGCCTCTTCGGCCAGCAACATCACGATACGATCGATCCCAGCCGCGCAACCTCCGTGGGGCGGAGCACCGTATTGAAACGCGTTAACCATGCCACCAAAACGCTTTTCGACTTCATCCTTGCCGTAGCCCGCAATTTCGAACGCTTTAAACATGATCTCGGGCTTGTGGTTCCGGATAGCACCGGACACCAGTTCATAGCCGTTGCACGCAAGGTCATACTGGTAACCAAGCACTTCTAGCGGGTCGCCCATCAACGCGTCCATCCCGCCTTGCGGCATCGAGAACGGGTTGTGTTCAAAGTCGATCTTGCCGGTTTCTTCGTCTTTTTCATAAATCGGAAAATCAACTATCCATGCGAAGGCAAAGCGGCTTTGATCCGTAAGACCCAGCTCGGCACCGATCACGTTGCGGGCCCGCCCTGCAACACCTTCAAATGCCTTTGGTTTTCCGCCAAGAAAGAACGCCGCATCCCCGACGTTCAAACCAAGCTGCTGGCGGATCGCCTCCGTCCGTTCCGGACCAATATTCTTGGCCAGCGGGCCCGCCGCTTCCATGCCCCCTTCGACCTCGCCCGCCTTCAGCTTGGCCTGCGCCTCATTCACGGTGATGCCAAGTTCTTGGGCGACGCTATCAGCAGTCTTTTCGCGCCAGAAGATGTACCCCATTCCGGGCAGTCCTTCTTTTTGCGCGAAGGCGTTCATACGGTCACAGAATTTGCGCGACCCCCCTGTCGGCGCAGGGATCGCACGAATTTGCGTGCCGTCCTGCTCAAGCAGCTTGGCGAAGATTGCAAAGCCCGAGCCTGCGAAATGTTCAGATACAACCTGCATTTTGATCGGGTTGCGCAGGTCAGGTTTGTCCGAGCCATACCAAAGCGCCGCGTCCTTATAGGAAATCTGCGGCCATTCCTGGTCAACAGATTTACCACCGCCGAACTCTTCAAAGATACCGGTCAGAACGGGTTGGATCGTATCAAACACGTCTTGCTGTTCGACAAATGACATTTCTAGATCGAGCTGGTAAAAATCTGTGGGTGACCGGTCTGCGCGCGGGTCTTCATCGCGGAAACACGGCGCTATCTGGAAATACTTATCGAATCCCGACACCATTAACAGTTGCTTGAACTGCTGCGGGGCCTGCGGCAACGCATAGAATTTTCCTGGGTGCAAACGGGAGGGCACCAGAAAGTCACGCGCACCTTCCGGCGACGATGCGGTAATAATTGGTGTCTGAAATTCTTTGAAATTCCGGTCCCACATACGTTTGCGGATAGAGCTGACCACATCGGAGCGCAGCACCATGTTCGCCTGCATTTTCTCGCGGCGCAGATCCAGATACCGGTAACGCAGTCGGGTTTCCTCGGGATATTCCTGATCGCCAAACACTTGTAATGGCAACTCTTTCGAGGGGCCGAGCACTTCGATATCGCGCACGAAAACTTCAATCTCGCCTGTCGGGATCTTGTTGTTTACCAGATCGTCGGCCCGTGCTTTTACCTCTCCGTCGATGCGGATGCACCACTCTGAACGCAACTTTTCCGCATCTGCGAAAGCTGCCGAATCAGGATCACAAAGCACTTGGGTGATGCCGTAATGGTCGCGTAAATCAATAAACAGGATGCCCCCGTGGTCGCGCACGCGGTGCACCCAGCCGGACAGCCGCACCTTTTCTCCGACGTTATCTTTGCTCAGGTCGGCGCATGTATGACTGCGATATGGGTGCATGACGGGTCCCTTCCTAGGGCTGAAATTGTTCGGGGCAGGTACACCGTTTGAGACCGCAGAAGTCAAGAGTTTCCCGCAATTTCGGCCGTCCCAACGAGGGCTAAAAGTAAATCGGACCGCCTGCTCCTCCCAAAGCAGACGGTCCTTCCCGCGCGACGCTTACGATTCTCTATAGAACCAGAACATCAAGCGGCGGAAACCCGTTGAAGCCGACCGAGCTATAGGAGCTGGTATAGGCACCACAGTTCTTAATCATAATCTTGTCGCCGTCCCTCAGGACCAGCGGCAAGTCTACGGTGTTCTTTTCATAAAGGATATCAGCAGAATCGCAAGACGGGCCTGCCAACACGCAGGGGCCAACTGGTTTCCCATCATGGGCGGTCACGAACTCATAGCGAATCGCTTCGCCTTCGGTTTCTGCCAGCCCCGAGAAACGGCCAATGTCCAGATAGACCCACCGGCGGGCCGCATCGGCTGATTTCCGTGACACCAGCATAACCTCGGCGGCGATATGGCCAGCCTCGGCGACCATACCACGACCCGGTTCGGCCATAATAACAGGAATATCGCCAAAGCGTTCGTGCACAGCTGCCATTACCGCCGCAGCATAGCCGCGTGGCGCATCCACCGGGTCACCGTGATATGCTGGGAAACCGCCGCCGACGTTCAATAGTTGTAGATCGTGACCAGCCGCTTTAGCCGCGTGCCACAGGGGTGCGACCTGATCCAGCACAGGGTGCCAATATTCAGCCTTACGGGTCTGCGACCCCACGTGAAAGGACAGCCCAAAGGGTACCAAACCCACAGATTTAGTGTAATCCAAAAGCGACGGCAGCAACGTGTCGGCGCACCCAAATTTTCGCGTCAATGGCCAGTCCGCCAGCGAATTTTCGACAATCAAGCGAATATAGACCCGAGCACCGGGCGCATGAGCCGCAATCTTGTCAAGTTCGGCTTCACAGTCAGCGGCAAAGAGCGTCACTCCTATGGAGTGAGCAAAAGCAATGTCCACGCCACGCTTAATGGTGTTCCCGAATGAAATCTTTGCAGGATCCGAACCCTGTGACAGGCAAAGCTCTATCTCTTGGCGCGACGCAGCATCAAAGCCCGAACCGCGTTCGACCAAAAGACGGATGATTTCGGGGGCAGGGTTTGCTTTGACCGCATAGTGAATATGTGCGTCACCTAGCCCTGCTTTCAGTGCGTCGTATTGCACACCTACACGTTCGCGACTGACGACCAGGGTCGGTTTGTCAAAGCTGTTGTTCCAAATGTACTCCGCCGCTTCATCACGATTCGATGCGGAGGCAGGATTTACGGCGGCGGTTGCTGTTGCATTCATGGTCATCTCCAAAGAGCAGGGAAGGGCGGGAGCACCCTAACATGTCGTTTCAAGAGACGTTACCGTCGCTACTTAAGGGCGGGTCAAACCACTGTTGCTTCTGACCAGCCAAAGGCGCGTGCGTTGGCGTCTGTGAAGGCGCATTTACGCTGTTTTTAGATTCGCGCAAGTGGCAAACTTCTCTTGGTGAAATTTAATTTTCGGACTGGCAAAACCGCTATAACTGCATCGGCTAATACGACGGTTTCAACCCTTTTCCCAATCTGTTCCAATCGCTTCCCTGTCCGCTTTGCGTTCATCCTCCACAATTTCTTTCACATCTTCACGTTCTTCTTCGGTGCTGGCTTCAGGCAGGTAATGCGCCTTTGCCGTATCACTTAGGGCAAACGAGAACAGGATCGGAAAATGGTCGGACCCAACATTCGGCATCCGGGCCAGCCGGATAAGGCGAAACTCAGGATCGTGGAACAAATGGTCAAGCGGCCAGCGCGCCAATGCGACGCCGGCATGAAATGTATTGTAAAATCCGCGCCCTATACGAGGGTCAAGCAGACCGGACAACGCCTGAAAACGGCGTGTCGTGGTGGACCATGCAACGTCATTCAAATCACCCGTAACGATCGACGGCAAAGGATCTTTTTTGGCTTCCATGCCGATCAAAGCGATTTCACCGTCACGTCCTTTGGTGTCGTGATAAGGGACAGGCGGCTCAGGATGAACAATATACAGGCGCCACGCTTGACCCGAATCCATTCTGACCCGTGTTCTGATTGATGGGACACCTTCTACCAAAAGCTCGCGCACTTCAGTCTCATCCAATGGCAATCTCGACATCAGTACCATGCCGTAAGAATTCTCTTGGTCGACTTTCACCCAATGCTGAAAATCGTCTTTGAGCGCGGAGTAAAGCGCGTCAACCCAAGCGGCGTCGACTTCTAATGCTGTGGCGATGTCCGGTTTCTCTGTCTTGATCAGATTAATGAGCTTTGCATAATCCCGGTTGGATTGTTTTACATTGGACGCGATAAGCGTGACCCGACGGCTGTCGTCTTCGCGTTCTTCAGGCGTCGCATCTACCGATTGCGTGCGCCAGAGCGGAGTGAATTTGGCGATATAAATCGCGTTAACAACAATTACGCTTCCGGTTGCAATCAAACCCACAATTCTTTGCTGCCCATCGAGGAAAAACAGACCAATCGCAAAGATAACAAGCGCTAGGACGAAGAACTGTTCGCGGGGAAATGCAAACGACCTTATCGCACCGTGGGGAATTTTACTGAAAGGGACCAACGTTGCAACGACAAGAAAACCGACAGTGAACCAGTAAAGCGAAATCAAAAAGATGGTCATGGCTATTCCTTGTCACTGCAAAAGGGGACGTGAGAAATTTACCCCACGCCCCCATACTAACGAAATGTCCGTCAGTTTAGTTCCACTTCGACCCTGTCGGGCCAAAGTGTCCTACTTTGCGTCGTCTTCCTCGTCCTCATCTTCGTCAGAGCCGCCCTCGGGCAGTTTGAAGAAACTGTCGGCATTCGAATAATCACCGCGGTCACGGTCGTCTTCGTCGGCAGGGTTGCCGGACAAGGTGAATGTCTCGAGGCTTTCGATTGCAGAAGCCATATTGGCTTCAGGATCCATGCCTAGTGACTGTTCAGTGCTTACCAAACGACGACGTTCGTCATCGCTCATCAGCCCGCCTTCGGCTGCTTTTTTGGCAGCGGCCTTTTGCACAGCCGCATCCAGTTCAGATTGCTTACACAGACCCAATGCGACGGGATCAATCGGCTGGATGTTAGCAATGTTCCAATGCGTCCGTTCGCGGATTGCTTGGATCGTCGGCTTGGTGGTGCCGACAAGCTTGCTGATCTGACCGTCAGACAGTTCAGGGTGGAATTTAACAAGCCAATAGATAGAGGCAGGGCGATCCTGCCGTTTGGAAAGCGGCGTGTAACGCGGGCCGCGGCGCTTTTCTTCGCCTTGGGCAGAGGCGTTGAACTTGAGGTTAAGCTTATGCAGCGGGCTGGCTTGGCCCTTCTCTATCTCTTCCTCGGTCAACTGGTTGTTGGCAATCGGGTCAAAGCCTTTAACGCCTTGGGCCACATCGCCATCCGCAATACCTTGCACTTCCAGCTCATGCATCCCTACGAAATCTGCGATCTGCTTGAAACTGAGGGTTGTATTGTCCACCAGCCATACGGCAGTGGCACGGGCCATAATCGGTTTTGCCATGTCGGTCTCTCCTTTAAACGCACCTTCCCCGTCGCCTAAAACTGGCTGTCCTGCCGGGCAGAACTGTTTCCATTGTGGGGGAACTTGAACGC
>DRFG01000187.1 GCA_011050655.1 Roseobacter sp. | reverse complement strand
CCGCTGCATCTAGAGTGGTGCACGCTCTGGCACAAGCCAGAAAACAGCGATAGAACGCCTCTTGAAATGCTTTTTACGACAACTTTGGCGCGGATCGGAAACTTGACCTATGCACAGCGTGACTCTTTTAACCTCCCCGGAACGGCCTCACCTTGACCCGGTTTTGGTGGATAGTCTGCGCAATGCCTGGGGTGGCGGTGATGCAGTTTGGCTGGCACCAGACGAGGCGGCTACCTTTGACATGATGCGTATGCCAGGTAACCGTTGGGATGTCTGGGCTGAATGTCAGGGCATGGGGGTAGACTTGGTGATTACCCCGGCCGAAGGGCGACGCAAGAAGATGTTATTGGCAGATATGGATAGCACCGTCATTCAGCAAGAATGCATTGACGAGTTGGCTGACGAGGCGGGCGTAGGTGATCGGGTCAAAGACATCACAGCACGGGCGATGAACGGCGAACTAGACTTTGAGGCTGCGTTGCGAGAGCGTGTCGGGTTGCTGGAGGGGCTGGACGAGGCCGTGATCGGGCGGGTGCTGTCGACCCGGATTACCCATATGCCGGGAAGCAAAGTTCTGTTGGCGACGATGAAGGCGAACGGTGCTTATAGTGCGCTTGTCTCGGGCGGATTTACTGCGTTTACAACCGCTGTCGCCGCAGCACTTGGGTTCGATGAGAATCGGGCAAATACCTTGCTGGTCGCGCAGGGCAGACTTACGGGCGATGTCGGCCACCCGATCTTGGGTAAACAAGCGAAGGTAGATGCATTGGAGGGTATTACCGCCACGCTGGGGATATCAGAGACGGATGTGATCGCAGTTGGAGACGGTGCAAATGATTTGGGAATGTTGCACCGCGCGGGAATGGGCGTAGCACTGCATGCCAAGCCAGCGGTAGCTGCCGAATGTGATCTACGCATCAATTTCGGAGACCTGACAGCACTATTATTCATTCAGGGATATGCGATAGACGATTTCGTCAGCTAGCAGAAAAGGGGGAAGCATGGGGCGCTGCCCCATACCCCGGGATTTTATGCCATTTGGAATATCCGTCCTGTGTTAGGCAAATGCGGCTGCGGGTCTAAGCATGCCGGTGACGATGCCCCGCCGATTTTCAATCGGAGCATTACGGTACTTCACGGCCTCTGGGTGGTTTGGATCAAGTGCACCCAATTTTACCAGAATGGATGTGATCGCGCATGCGGCAGCACGTTTGGTACCACAAGCCGCCTTGAGGGCCACACCGATTTTTTGGTCGGGCAGAATTGCGATAAAGAAGCCTTCGGCACCGGTTTTCAGGGCGACCTTGCCATTGGTTGCGCGCATCAGGTTGGTACAGGCGCGGGTTTCGCCTGCGACAAGATCAGGGTGCAGACGCATGGCTTGATGCAGCCTTGCCTCGGCTGAGCCGTCGGGGGCGGCAGCAAAGTGGGCCATGGCCCGGCCCATGCCATGCAGGGTTGTAGCAAAATTCGGTACGGAACAGCCATCGATTCCGAAGCCGGGGGAAGTCGTGCGGGTCACCGTTTCGAAAGCTTCGAGGCACGCTTTTTGCACTGGATGGTCGGGTGTTTCGTAATCAGGTGTGCCGCCTAGGTGTTTGTTCACGCTGAGAAAGCCCGAGTGTTTGCCGGAGCATTCGTGATGGATCTGACAGGGTGAGGTGCTGGAGCAGATAAGGGCATTTCGTGCGTCGATATCGCCGGGTTCGGCTGCACCACAGCGAAAGTCACTGTCGTTAAGATCGAGTGTGTCGAGCCAGTTTTTGATCAGGTTGACATGCAGATCGGCTGCCTGATGCGAGGCACAGGCAAGGGCGAGGTGCCGGGGGGTGAGCCCGTATTTGTCAGCTGCGCCCGATTGAACCAAGGGTAGCGCTTGAATCATCTTGGCGGAGGATCGTGGCAAAATTACTTGGTCGGGGTTGCCCCATGCGTTACGGATGGCACCGTTTTCATCGCAGACCACAGCGTGGCCATAATGAACGCTTTCAAGGATAGGTCCGCGCCAAATTTCAGCGAAGGGGGCAGCTTGGGTCATGTTTCGTCCTTTTCGTGGGCGAATTCCTGCCAATCAGGGTTTCGCCGGTCGCCTGTTTGTCGTTATTATGCTTGTTGTCGAGAGAAATACAGTTCCTTTGAAAAGAGCGTCACCCGAATGGCTGCCTGAAGGATTGTATGAGATGTTGAGGTTAACGGCGGCTGGAGGCCCATGTAGATGATGAACTTTAAGACGATTGGTTTTGCGGCGGTGCTAGCAGGTCTGGGCGCGGGCAGCGTTTGGGCGCAGGAGCAAAGCACAAACCGCGTTGCAGCTGAGACCGACTGGAGTGTTTTTGTCGAAGACAATCCCACGGAATGCTGGGGGGTATCGACACCGAAGGAAGCCGTAAATTCGCGTGATGGGCGGGTTGTCGCGGTGAATCGGGGTCAGACGTTGCTGATGGTTTTCTACCGGCCAAGCGCAGGTGCAAAAGGACAGGTGGCCTTTACCGGTGGATATCCATTTGCGTCTGGGTCGACGGTGAACATGAACATCAGTGGGACCAGCTTTGAGCTATTCACCGAAGGCGAATGGGCATGGCCCGCCACACCCGAGGATGACAATAAGATTATTACCGCAATGAAGCGCGGCTCTGATGCCGTGTTAACGGGGCGCTCAGGTCGTGGCACTCAGACGAAAGATACTTTTTCGCTGCTTGGCTTCACTGCCGCTGTAGAAGATGCTGCCAAGCGCTGCGGCGGATAAGACTGACACACTAGGCGTTGAAAGGTCCTGTCACTGGCGGGGCCTTTCAGTATTTGGTATCTAGATCACGCGCGTCTTGCTTGTCTGCGAGGCCGAGAGCGGCAGCGAAAAAGTGTTTTCTTTTGATTCGAGGGAAAATGCCTATATAGAGCGCCACAACCCCTGCATCCGGAGAATCCCATGTCTGCGACCGCGCCGATTACCCAAGACGTAATGACCCTTCCGCGTAAACTGCCGGAGGGGTTGGCGAATCTTGTCGGAATGACCCGTGATGCGATGCGCGATGCCTTGATCGCGCAAGGTACTCCGGAAAAGCAGGCGAAGATGCGCGTGGGCCAGATATGGCAGTGGATCTATCAATGGGGAAAGCGCGATTTCTCCGATATGACCAATCTGTCCAAAACATTTCGCGCCGAGTTGGCCCAGAAGTTTGTAATCGAGGTGCCAGAAGTCGTGACCAAGCAGGTGTCAGAGGATGGGACCCGTAAATATCTGGTGCGGATCGCAGGCGGTCACGAGGTGGAAGTCGTATATATTCCCGAAGAAGACCGCGGCACATTGTGTGTCAGTTCGCAGGTCGGCTGCACGCTGACGTGTTCGTTTTGTCATACCGGTACGCAAAAGCTGGTGCGCAACCTTACTGCCGCAGAAATCATCGGACAGGTTATGGTGGCGCGAGATGATTTAAATGAATGGCCGGTACCGGGGACGATAACCGAGGCACCGCGGCTATTGTCCAACATCGTGCTGATGGGCATGGGAGAGCCGTTATACAACTTTGAAAACGTGCGTGACGCGATGAAGATAGCCATGGATCCAGAGGGTATCCAGCTATCGCGACGCCGGATCACGTTGTCTACATCAGGGGTCGTGCCCGAGATCGCGCGCACCGCAGAAGAAATCGGTTGTCAGCTGGCAATATCGTTCCATGCAACGACTGACGAGGTGCGTAATACGTTGGTGCCGATTAACAAGCGCTGGAACATCGCCGAACTTATCGGGGCGTTGCGGAGCTATCCTAAAGTCAGCAATTCCGAACGCATTACCTTTGAATACGTCATGTTGGACGGGGTGAACGATTCGGACGCTGATGCCTATCGGTTGATTGAGCTGATCCGAGGAATCCCCGCGAAAATCAACCTAATTCCGTTCAATGAATGGCCCGGTGCCCCCTATAAGCGGTCCTCAAACAATCGCATCCGCGCGTTCTCCGAGATTGTGTACAAAGCTGGATATGCGTCGCCCGTGCGCAAGCCTAGGGGCGAGGATATCATGGCGGCGTGCGGCCAGTTGAAGTCTGCGACCGAGCGTGCCCGTAAATCGCGTAGGCAGATACAATCAGAGGCCGGAATTACGGATTGACCTAGGCGCTGTCAAATTGTGGCGAAATTGTCTTAAAATGACCTTATACATGACTTAGACTCGGACAAATAACGCCATGGTCGGCGAACAAACTGTTTCCATAAAGTAATCAATACTGAAGGAAACAAAATGTCTATCATTCATAAATCAGATCCGTTCGTCACATCCAATGTTATTGACCTTGTCATGAGAGAACGCAGCATCGCCCTGTCAAATCGCGAATGGAAGCACCGTTTGGCGGGCTATGGATACAGCGTTCGCGATACTGATCATGGTCAGATATTGGAAACCCTGCCGCACCACGTCGAGGTATGCGTGCTTCCTGCTTTCGCCCAGTGATGGCCGCAAGACTTGGCTGGTTCAATCCTTGATACGCTGTTTGGCCATGGCAAACAGATAGGACGCGGAGCAGCTGAGCAGGAGAAAACCTTCCAGCGATTCAATGCCCGCGAGGAACCGGAGGTGGCCCGATGGGTAAATGTCACCGAGTCCCAAGGTTGTGTAGTTCACGACCGAAAAGTAATAAACGTCCATAAATGTTAATGGGCCGTCAGTTTTGAAGCCCCCCAGTCCCCAGCTTTGGCCCAAGCGAAAGGCGACCGTATAAACGGCTGCCTCGAATACATGCAGCAGACCGATCGTTCCAAGCAGTAAGAAGTGGTGCGATCCAGCTGACATATCGGATTTGTCTAATCTGGAAGCCACCCGCGATAGGATCGCGAAGTGAAATGCCCCGACCACTAGAAATGTTACGGCGGAAAGAATGGCCATAGTTAACATATTTTATTCTCCGTCTGCTACATTACGGCCGGGAACGACCTCGCGTTTAGAATTTTCAAGTGGCCAGTGTTCTATCAATTCCATCGCTTCGGCCGCCGTTTCTACAAAACGAAATAGCTCCAGATCGATCTCTGAAATGGTTCCGGCATCCGCCAAAGCCTCCCAGTTTACGATTTTTTCCCAAAAGGCACGGCCAAACAACAAGAACGGTACACGTGACATGCGGCCCGTCTGAATCAGGGTCAATGTTTCAAACAGTTCATCGAGAGTTCCAAAACCCCCTGGAAATACACATATGGCACGCGCCCGCATCAGAAAATGCATTTTGCGGATGGCAAAGTAGTGAAAATTGAAACAAAGCTCGGGTGTCACATAGGCATTGGGGGCCTGTTCAAACGGCAGTACGATGTTTAACCCGACCGAGTGGCCCCCGGCGTCTATCGCTCCACGGTTTCCCGCTTCCATTACGCCTGGTCCACCGCCGGTCACTATGACATTTTCCTGACCGTTGGTTTCATTCGATTTCAATGTCATCAACCGGGCGAACTCTCGCGCTTCATCATAAAAATGCGAAAGGTCGGCCAAGGTTTTCGTCCGCGCGTTATGCTTATCAGCAGGTGCCGGAATGCGCGCGCCACCGAATAACACAATCGTCGATTTCACCCCGTGCGCATCAAGCCCCAAGTCAGGCTTGAGAAGTTCAAGTTGCAAGCGTACCGGACGTAATTCATCGCGACACATGAAATCGTCGTCGGTAAATGCCAGACGATAAGCCGGGGCACGCGTCTGTGGTGTATCCGGCACCTCTTCGGCCTTGGCGCGGTCGGCTTCTGCGTGTCGCAACGGGTGTCGGGTCGTCTTGGTCATCGAAGTCTCCGGTGAATATGGGCAGAATATACCCTTTGTCCAACATGCCCTTCTTTTTAGAAAATGACCACGGTGCCCGAGGTGATTGCGCGCGCACGCTGACATCTGTATAGCCAACTGCAACACTAGACCCTTTGTTCCCGGAGCTTATTATATGTCAAACGCCCACCTTGAAACCGCCATTGAAGCTGCTTGGGATGCGCGTGACACGATCACATCTGCAACCAAGGGTGAAACCCGCGATGCAATCGAGGACACACTGGCGGCACTTGATAGTGGCAAGCTGCGCGTTGCTGAAAAGATGGAAAACGGTGACTGGCATGTAAACCAGTGGGCGAAAAAGGCAGTGCTGCTGGGTTTCCGCATCAAAGATATGGAGCATCAAGAAGGGGGGCCACAGGGGGCCGGTTGGTGGGACAAGGTCGACAGTAAATTTAAAGGCTGGGATGACGCACAATGGACAAAAGCCGGATTTCGGGCTGTCCCCAACTGCGTTGTCCGAAAGTCAGCCTATATTGCGCCCGGGGTGGTTTTGATGCCATCGTTTGTGAACATCGGTGCGTATGTAGACAGCGGCACTATGGTTGATACTTGGGCAACTGTAGGATCCTGCGCCCAGATCGGTAAAAACGTTCACCTGTCAGGGGGCGTAGGGATCGGTGGGGTCCTTGAACCGATGCAGGCAGGACCGACGATCATCGAAGACAATTGCTTTATTGGTGCGCGTTCTGAGGTCGTCGAAGGCTGTATCGTCCGTGAAGGTTCGGTATTAGGGATGGGTGTGTTTATCGG
>DRFG01000186.1 GCA_011050655.1 Roseobacter sp. | reverse complement strand
TTGATTGTCAGCCGAGAAAGCTGTGCCACTATCTAGCTTGCGCCGTTCAGCAGTCATAAATCAGATAACCTTTATATTTTTGGGGCTGTCAGGTGTCAGGTCGGTGCGATATTACGCTGCTTTGTTCTCATCCAACACGGTGTTTTTGGCGCTCTTGCCGTGACATTGCTTGTCGTACGCCTGTTGCCAGTGCTTGTAGCGGCCCAATACGGCCTGCTGTGCGATCACCAGCTCGACAAATGCTTCGCGATGCACGGATTTCTTAAGTTTCTTGAAGGCTGATTTTTGCTTTTTGGTCATTGAGCAACCGATGCAATGACCCGCGCGTTTGAATTTGCATACGTTTATGCAAGGGCTGGGAACCTTGGTCATGTAGTCTCTCCCCTTCACCTGTTATTTCAACGCCTTACGAGATCATCTGGGCATTTTGGCCTGATTGCACGCCGTGATATCTGACTAATACACTCGGAAATAAAGGGCAAGCGTCATTGTCGTAGTCTTTTGGTCAACAAATTGTTATTCGACGCGTCTACTACCATTGGGCCAGAAATACTCGGCGCAAAATGAAACCGCCGCAAAGCGGATAGGCTTTGCGGCGGGGAAAAACGGGTCAATAAAGGCTTCGCGTTCAGCCGTTTACTGTTGCCTGCGAGGCAATGTAGCGAATATCGCCTCGGGCGATGCCGATGTCGGCCAGATCGCGATCGCTCATCGCTGAAAGCTCGTCGTAAGTCTGACGCATTGCCTGACGTTGGGCGCGCTGGCTGCGGATCGCGTCACGCAGGACACGTAGCTTTGGCATCAAACCCGAAACAGGGTTGGCGGTGTATGTGGATGTATAGCTCATCTTGATTTTCTCTTTCACGGATGTGCGGTGGCCTATCCACCGCAGACGGGTTGGTATGATTGTATGCTTAGGGCGTCATGCCCAAGGCATAGCTAAGTTAACTTGTAACAGCGCCATGGGGTGCTGTACGAAGCAGGCCTACGATCTTGCGTTTTGTAGAAGCGGCCCAAGACGCGATATATGCGCTGCGCAGGGCGTTGGCTTCAGCAAGAAGACGGTCGACTTCGATCGGAGTAGCGGTATGGTATGTGGCTTCGGTATTCATTTTCAGGTTTTCCATTTCTGGGCTTCGTTGCCCGTGACCCTCATATGTGCCTGCTTATGCAAAGGTGCAAACCATAGTCGTTATGCGTATTTTGCATGGCTCGTTCGCTGGAAATCTGTCGTGAAACCGCCTCATTCCTGCCCCTCGATCGGCAGGTTTAACGGGCAACCTGTATATACCCCCGAAGTTGTTTCGGTGGCTAGCCAGGAGAAGCTTGATGCCCCAGACGCAACCCTATCCGCAAAAGCCCACGGGCCCTGCCCACCCAACCGCGGTCCCTGCCCCGTCTTCTACGCGAAAACCTCCACGCGTAATTTTCACAGATTTTGCCAGTATCTGAAAGTGACAGCGCGGCGGTATCGGTATAAATTGTAACAATGACCGATCCCGTATCCTCCATTCGCAACCTTGGCCCTGCATTCGAAGCAAGCTGTGCCCTCGCGGGTATCCATTCCGCCGGTGAACTACGCGCACTTGGTGCGGATGCCACCTATGAGAAATTGCTCAGAGCCGGCAGCCGACCGCATTTCATCGCTTATTATGTTTTGGTGATGGGGTTGCAGGGGCGCCCTTGGAATGACTGCAAGGGCGCAGAGAAAAAGGCGTTGCGCGTCAGGTTTGATGCTCTCAAGGCTACTGCGCACGACCCGGTAGCGGCAGAGTTTGAACGCATGATGGACTTGATTGGTGTGAAGAACCCTTAAGGTGCCACGCATTAAACAAGTCGGCCGGAACATGACCGTATGCTAACGCGTTAGAGTCAAACCGCAACGTTTAGTTTTTGGAACCAATACATGTCGCAGTCCCAACCAGAGGTGCAAAGAGACCTTGACCGGCTACGCGGTCTTGCCCGCCGGATGGATACCGCTTTCAAAATACCGTTGATCGGGGTCCGCGTAGGGTGGGATTCGATTCTGGGCCTTATCCCTGGTGTCGGCGATGTCCTTGCTCTTGCTCCTGCTGGATATATCCTGAAGGAAGCACACAGGCTGGGGGTGCCTGCATCGGTTTTGGCCCGTATGGGTACCAATGTCGGCATTGACTTGGCAATTGGGGCGATCCCGCTGGTGGGCGATCTGTTCGACGTCGGCTGGAAAGCGAATACGCGCAACGTGGAATTGTTACACCGTCATTTCCAAGACATCACGCCGCATGGCCCCGATGGTGAGGGGGCGTTGTCATCGCATCACCCAACTTTGCGCGGCTAGAAGTTCGGGGGCAAATGAAAAAGAGCCGCAATTGCTTGCGGCCCTTTGTTTCGTGTCGTGAAACTATGTGTGGTTAAACCCTGGGTGGCTTATCCGACCAGCTCCAGACCCGAGAAGAAATACGCGATTTCGACTGCTGCCGTTTCAGGCGCGTCGGACCCGTGGACCGAGTTTTCACCGACAGATTCGGCGAATTCGGCGCGAATTGTACCGGCGGCGGCGTCCGCTGGGTTAGTGGCACCCATAACTTCGCGGTTTTTCGCGATGGCACCTTCGCCTTCGAGAACCTGAACGATCACGGGCTCTGATGCCATGAATTCGCACAGTTCGTCATAAAAAGGGCGTTCAGCATGTACTGCGTAAAACACACCAGCTTGGGCTTTTGTCATGTGAATACGCTTTTGTGCGACGATACGCAGGCCTGCTTCTTCGAACTTGGCGTTGATTTTGCCAGTTAGATTGCGGCGTGTGGCATCTGGTTTGATGATCGAGAATGTGCGCTCAAGGGCCATGATAGCTCTCCTAGGTAGGGTTAATTTGGCCGCTCCCTAACATGGGCCATGTCACATGAAAAGCCGCGATTGACGCCGGGCCGGACATGGTCCACACCGCGCGGATGTTACGCATTTCAGAAATCAACTACTCCGTCGAAGGCCGCCCCTTGTTTGAGGAAGCCAGCGCCGTCATCCCCGAAGGCCACAAAGTGGG
>DRFG01000185.1 GCA_011050655.1 Roseobacter sp. | reverse complement strand
TCAACGCCCGCAGCTCCGCTGATTCACGCTGAAACAGCGCTGCCCGGCCAGCAGTGCGCCGGCTCAGCGCATAGAATGTCAACGCGAGAAGTATGGCAAACCCCATAACCTCGAGCGCCAGAACCCCATTCACCTTTTCTCGCACCGAGGCATAAGTGGTATAACTGGTGATCCGCCAGCCCCGAAACGGGATCCGTGACGACAGCCGCATCACCGCCTCTCCGCGGAGGTAGGCGTCAGGTGGCAAAGCTGTCCAATCTGCCGTGGCCTTGATCGCTCGTTCGATCGCACTTTGCGGCGTCTGGTTCGACAAGGCCTCACTTTCGGTCAAACCGCGCCAGCGCGGCTCAGTCGCCATGATGATATCGCCTGTGCTGTCAGTAACGATTACCGCATCGGAAATACCGGCCCATGCGCGCTCGAAACGCTGCAAATCCACTTCGGCGGCGATCACACCCAAGGTGGTGCCGCCTTCCTGAATGCGGCGCGAATAGAAAAACCGGTAACCTCCCGTGCTACGCGGTATGACGCTGAAAACGGTTGAATTCGACCGGATAGCATCTACGAAATACGCTTCTGACCGGTGCGACGCCCCAAGCCGGTTGCGGTCTGTTGCCGCCACGGTGCGCCCGTCGATATCATATAGCACCAGCGACGCAGCACCTATTTCCTCTACGAACGAAATCAGCCGCTGCGTGGAAAGCGAATAATCCGCTCTCGTCAAAGCTTCGATCAACGCGGGATCACGCGACAGCAACTGCGGCACAATCGCGTTTTGACGTAGTTCGGCCAACAGGTTGCCGCTGTACAACGCGATCCGCAATTCTGCCCGATTACGGGTGCTTTCGGTAAAGCGGTCTGTCAGCAGCTTGTTGGTAATGGAAATCGTTGCAATGGCGACAACCAATAGCAAAGCGACAGCCAGCCGGACACGCCAACTGACAGAAACTGGTTTGGTATTAAAGGTGGCAGACCGGTCCATACAAGACCAATCTACGCAACCTCACCCGAGCACTCAAGTCACGCCGTGACCAGTGCTCCTGCTAATGCGCGGAAGAGCGCCGTTCCGTCAGTTCCGCCATGCCCTGCGTCAGCCGCGCGTTCGGGGTGTGGCATCATGCCAAGAACACGACGGTTTTCCGAAAGGATACCCGCGATGTCAGCTTGGGCTCCATTGGGGTTCTCCGTATATTTGAAGGCCACCCTGTCCTCGGCGTGCAGGCGCGCAATGGTTTCGCTATCGGCAAAGTAATTCCCATCATGATGGGCAATCGGGATATCGATAACGGATCCAGCCTCATATCCCGACGTGTAATCGCTGTCAGCGGTCGCCACTTTTAAACCTACGGTCTTGCAAATGTACTTCAATCCGGCGTTGCGCAGCAATGCCCCGGGCAGCAAACCCGTTTCGGTCAGCACCTGAAAGCCGTTGCACACTCCCATCACATAGCCACCGCGCTCGGCGTGGGCAGCTACCTCGCGGCAGATCGGGGAATTTGCCGCGATCGCGCCGCAGCGCAGATAATCCCCATAGGAAAATCCGCCTGGAACCCCAACCATGTCCACTCCTTCGGGCAGAGTGGTGTCCTTGTGCCATACCATCGAAACTCTGGCACCCGCCGCCTCGAATGCCACCGCAAGATCGCGGTCACAGTTAGAGCCGGGAAACACGATGACGGCTGCGTGCATCAGATCATCTCCACGCTATAGGATTCGATGACGGTATTCGCCAGCAGCTTTTCGCACATTGTCTCGACATCGGATTGGCTTGCACCCTCGTCCAGATCAAGTTCGATCACCTTGCCCTGACGCACACCTTTGACGCCGTCAAAGCCCATCGCACCAAGCGCATGGCGTACCGCTTCACCCTGCGGGTCCAGCACACCATTCTTCAACATCACATGTACCCGTGCCTTCATGGCGCGTCCCCCTGCTTCATTTTGCAAAATAAACTCATATTCCACGCTGGCCTAATTGATCAACGTAGGTTTCATCATCGGTGTCGACGTCTTGGGCATTACCCCCAGACGTCGGGCTACTTCTGTATAGGCATCGGTCAGCGACCCGAGATCGCGGCGAAACACGTCCTTATCCAAGTGACGGCCGGTTTCGATATCCCACAACCGACAGCTGTCGGGGCTGATCTCGTCGGCCACGATCAGTCGTTGAAAATCACCATCATACACACGTCCGACCTCGATCTTGAAGTCGACCAAACGAATGCCGACGGCCATCATCACCCCAGACATAAAGTCGTTCACCCGGAGGGACAGGCTCAGGATATCTTCCATATCCTGCTGACCAGCCCAGCCAAAAGCCGCAATATGCTCTTCGGTTACGAGGGGATCACCCAGATCGTTATTCTTGAAGTGATATTCGACGATTGGGCGCGGCAATTGCATGCCTTCTTCGATACCCAACCGGGTCGACAGCGTGCCCGCGGCATAATTTCGCACGACGATTTCCAGCGGGATAATTTCGGCCTGGCGCACCAGTTGTTCACGCATGTTCAAACGTTTGATAAAGTGGGTCGGTACGCCGATATTGTTCAAACCAGTCATAAAGAACTCGGACAGGCGGTTGTTCAGCACGCCCTTGCCTTCAATCACGGCCTTCTTCTCTGCATTAAAGGCAGTGGTATCATCCTTGAAATACTGGACAATCGTCCCCGGCTCAGGCCCTTCATACAAAATCTTGGCCTTGCCTTCATAGATTTTAGTGCGACGGGCCATGCACATCCCTTCCAGACAACAGGCCCGCGCGACTATCACCGGCCCTTTGTCGTGTCACATAGTCCAAGCGTTCCCGTCACGCAAGCACACGCCCGCAACGGGTTCCAAGTCATGGCGCAAGCGACGGCTTGCCTCATGACGATCATGAGAATAATGAGGTTGTCTCACATCGGTCGTCGTGAGATTACGCCCAATCACCCATTTTGCGGAGCTTTTCAATGTCCAACCCACTCACAGACCTTCTGGCAGAAAAAGGCACGCTTTTGGCTGACGGTGCCACCGGCACGAATTTGTTCAACATGGGGCTGATGTCCGGCGACGCGCCCGAGATGTGGAATACCGATCAACCCCAAAACATCATCAAGCTTTACCAAGGTGCGGTCGAGTCAGGCAGCGACATTTTCCTGACCAACTCTTTTGGCGCAAATGCGTCACGTCTGAAACTGCATAACGCTGAAAAACGGGCGCACGAGCTGAGCCGCGTTTCAGCCGAACTGGCCCGAGAGGTCGCGGATAAAGCAGGCCGTAAGGTCATCGTGGCGGGCTCGGTCGGCCCCACTGGCGAGATCATGGAACCTGTAGGGCCGCTGACCCATGCGCTGGCAGTCGAAATGTTTCACGAAACCGCTGACGGGCTGAAAGCAGGCGGAGCCGACGTCGGCTGGCTCGAAACCATCAGCGCTCCCGAAGAATACCGCGCCGCCGCCGAAGGCTTCAAGCTGGCCGGCCTTGATTGGGTCGGAACGATGAGCTTTGACACAGCCGGGCGCACCATGATGGGCATGACGTCAGAAGCAATGGTCGACATGGTTCATCAGTTGGACAACATGCCACTGGCATATGGGGCGAACTGCGGTACCGGGGCCTCGGATGTATTGCGCACGGTTTTGGGCTTCGCATCCAAGGGCATGCCGACGCCGATCGTTTCCAAAGGCAATGCAGGTATCCCGAAATACCACGAAGGTCATATTCACTATGACGGGACCCCAGAACTGATGGCCGATTACGCCGAAATGGCGCGCAATTGCGGTGCGTCGATCATCGGTGGCTGTTGCGGCACCATGCCAGAGCATCTTGTGCACATGCGTGCCGCCCTCGACAGCCGCCCCAAAAAGGACGCACCCACACTACAAGAAATTGTTCAGGCGCTTGGGCCGTTTTCGTCAGCCAGCGATGGGACCGATGGCGAAGGTCCGACACGCACCCCCCGCCGCGGTCGCAGACGGGGCTGACCCTGCGGTCAGAACAAGTCCAACTGGGCGCTCTCCATTTTCGGGGGGCGAAACAGATCGCAACGCATTGGTGGTGACAGGGTGGCCAACCCCAGCCTTTTCACTGCCAGTTTAAAACGTTGTTGGATGATCTCGGCATAAGGCCCCTCTCCGCGCATCCGCCTGTGCCACTGAGCGTCGTATTCCTTGCCCCCGTGCATCTCGCGCAGCCGCGCCATGATCCGGCCCGCACGATCGGGATAGTGCTGAACCAACCAGTCCTGCATCAACTGTGACACCTCTCTGGGAAGACGTAGCATAATCCAACTTGCCGACCGCGCACCGGCGTCCCGCCCGGCTTCCAAAATCCCTTCCAGTTCTGGGTCGGTTAACGCAGGTACCATCGGTGACGCCATCACACGCACCGGAATACCCGCCTGAGACAAAGCATGTATCACCTGAAGCCTGCGTTTCGGTGCCGGAACGCGTGGCTCCATCAGCCGGGCGAGTTTCGCGTCCAGCGTCGTCACCGATATACCTACTCTCACCAAACCGCGCCTCGCCATATCTGTCAGAATGTCGATGTCCCTTTCAATCAAGCTGCCCTTTGTCACGATCGCCACCGGATGGTTTGCATCTGACAACACCTGTAACAGGCCGCGCATGATCCGATGCTCTTTTTCTATGGGTTGATAGGGGTCGGTGTTGGTCCCAATCGCAATAGGAGCAACATTATAGCGCTTCGCCGCTAACTCGCGCCGCAGGACGTCCGGGGCATCAGGCCGCGCGATCAGCCGGGTTTCGAAGTCCAGCCCCGGCGACAACCCCAGATAGGCGTGGCTGGGTCGTGCAAAGCAATATACGCAGCCATGTTCGCACCCCCGATAGGGGTTGATTGACCTGTCGAACGGCAAATCAGGCGACTTGTTATAGGTGATTACGCTGCGCGGCACCTCCAGACGGACCTCGGTCCGCAGTACCGGCAACGGCTCGGCATCACCCTCCC
>DRFG01000184.1 GCA_011050655.1 Roseobacter sp. | reverse complement strand
CGCTGCGGGTTGGGCGGACATCGTATTTTTCAGCTTAGGTGGCAGAACACAGCGTGGCCGAGGTCTGCCCAAATGATTTCCATGCAGCCCAGAACGAATTGTCACTCGAACTGTCAGACTGGCGCGCCTCTTGAAGAATATGGGGGTCTTGGAAGACCTTAATGCCGAGCCTTTGATATCCGCTTGAAAGCTCACGATCAGCTACGGCTTGGATGCAGCCGCATCTTGCTGTGCTCGCCTCTTTGCGCCCTGACTGCATGCAAGCGGTGTTCAACGGCCCTTGGGCAAACAAAATAGCCCCAGAGCCAAAGCTGCCGCTTGGGTTATAGCCTCGGGGCCCGCCACAAGCCGCCAATGCGCCAAGCGCAAACATCATCGTTAGATTTCGTATCATTTTTATATGCCTCATTTACTGATATCGGGCATCAGGTTTCCCCTGATTGTTCCCAGACTGCTGGACGTATTATGCCCGAAAATACTGGCTGGGGCAATTCACGAATGCAAGGCCCCGCCGCCGCGTTCATGCCCCCGGACCCTAACGCTAAACCCGCACCGTCTTAACAATATTAGCAGGATTTGTCGGTGGTCCCGCAACAAACAGCAGCCTTTGCGCACAAACACTCTCATCAACTCCGTACAAGACCGTTCCGCCCATTGACCAAAGCTTAAAAGCGCACCATATCGTTTTCCCATGACACCACTTTCACACATCCGCAATTTTTCCATCGTCGCGCATATCGACCATGGTAAATCCACGCTCGCTGATCGCCTGATCCAAGAGACCAACACCGTTTCGCTACGCGATATGAAAGAGCAAATGCTCGACTCGATGGATATCGAGCGGGAACGTGGAATCACGATCAAAGCCCAGACTGTGCGGATCAACTACACCGCGAAAAACGGCGAGGATTATGTTCTTAACCTGATCGACACACCCGGCCACGTAGACTTTGCCTACGAGGTATCGCGGTCAATGCGCGCCGTTGAAGGGTCATTGCTGGTCGTGGATTCGACACAAGGGGTCGAGGCGCAGACATTGGCAAATGTGTATCATGCGTTGGATGCGGACCATGAAATTGTGCCGGTCCTCAACAAGATCGACCTGCCAGCCACCGATTGCGACCGTGTGGCCGAACAGATCGAAGATGTTATTGGCATCGACGCATCCGAGGCCATTCGCGTGTCTGCCAAAACCGGCCAAGGGATTGTTGAAACGCTTGAGGCCATCGTGCACCGCTTGCCAGCGCCCAAGGGTACTTTGGATGCGCCGCTTAAAGCGATGTTGGTGGATTCGTGGTACGACAGCTATCTCGGTGTTATCGTTCTCGTACGGATCATGGATGGTCAACTTAAAAAGGGCGACCGCATCCGCATGATGCAAAACGGGTCCGTGCATCACGTCGACCGGATCGGCGTTTTCCGCCCCGCGATGACCGAGATTGATTCACTTAACCCTGGCGAAATCGGGTTTTTGACTGCGTCAATCAAGCAGGTACGCGACACCCGCGTTGGCGATACGATTACGCACGAGAAGAAGGGCTGCGACAAGGCATTGCCCGGCTTTAAACCTGCGCAGCCCGTTGTGTTCTGTGGCCTGTTCCCCGTGGACGCTGCCGAATTCGAAGACCTGCGTGACAGTATCGAAAAGCTGGCGCTGAATGACGCGTCTTTCAGCTTTGAAATGGAAACATCTGCCGCTCTCGGTTTTGGTTTCCGTTGCGGGTTCCTAGGTTTGCTGCACCTCGAGGTTATCCGCGACCGGATCGAGCGTGAATATGACATCGACCTGATCACCACCGCCCCGTCGGTTATTTACGATATCCACATGAAAGACGGCACCGTCACGCAGTTGCACAACCCTGCCGATATGGTTGACCTGACCTTTGTGGATCACATCGAAGAGCCGCGCATCAAGGCGACAATCCTTGTGCCAGATGATTATTTGGGCGACGTGTTAAAGCTGTGCCAAGATCGTCGTGGCATCCAGATGGACCTGACCTATGCGGGTAGCCGTGCGATGGTGGTCTATGATCTGCCGCTGAACGAAGTGGTTTTCGACTTCTATGACCGTCTGAAATCGGTGACCAAGGGCTATGCGTCCTTTGACTATCAAATGATCGGCTACCGCGAGGATAATCTGGTGAAAATGTCGATCCTTGTGAACGACGAACCTGTGGACGCATTGTCGACCATGGTTCACCGCGACCGCGCCGAAGCCCGTGGCCGTGCGATGGTCGAAAAGCTCAAAGACCTGATCCCGCGCCACATGTTCAAAATCCCGATCCAAGCTGCCATCGGCGGCAAGGTGATTGCGCGCGAGACATTGAGCGCGATGCGCAAGGACGTGACGGCTAAGTGCTACGGCGGCGACGCCTCGCGAAAGCGCAAGCTGCTGGACAAGCAGAAGGCTGGTAAGAAGAAAATGCGTCAATTCGGTAAGGTGGATATCCCGCAAGAAGCATTTATTTCCGCGCTTAAGATGGATAGCTAAGCCCTGATTAACGGCTCGAAACGGACCGAGTGTACGACGGTGACACCGCAGATGGCGTGACTTCAGGGCAGTTCCCGCAGGTTTGCGGGCAACGCACCAGCATCCAGAAAGGTCTTGAGGCACGTAGTGGTGAAATTCCATATATCGGCGTTATGAACAAGATGGTGGCTCAGGAACCCGAGCGGTTCGGTCGCGTCGGATTTCCCAAATCGCCGATCCTGTAACAGGCGAACAATATGGGCAATTTGGTCTTCTGACGGTGCCAATCCGCGATCGCCCCGCCAGAATATCGGGTCGATGTGTGTGTTGATCTGGACAAGGCCAGGTGCCGCCTGTCGTTTGTCGCGCGGTAGATATGTCGAAACACCCAGATACCCTGCCTGCGCCAATACGGGCAGCAGAGACGGGTCCAGACGGTTCCACGGTGGCACGAATATCGGCAGCAAGCGCTTCCCGAACAGGTCACGCATCCGGTCCAACGCCTTTGTCAGCTCGTCGTCAGCACCTTCTCGTGGATGGCCGAATTCGGCATTCTTGCGGCCTTGCGGGGCGTGGCTGACGTGTTGCCATCCATGCACCAAAGGCACGATCATGTCTCTGTCGCTTGTGAATAACGGCAGGGACGGGGCTGCCATTTTCGGAATAACTGCAATATGGACTGGCAGGGCTAGACTTTCCGCCAGCGTGGTCAGACGGTCCAGGGCGGGCGTCGGTGTCACCGCGTCGTCATCACGCCACCAAATCTCTAGCGGTAAATCCTGATTGCGCCATAGGGTAAGCTCTGTGCGAAGTGGGTTCCAGTCAATGGTCATGGCATGGCCTTTCGCATGGTTTCGGTCCAACGCACGGTTTCGATCGCCCCGTCAAACCCTGTCGTTCTGGGGGTACGGGGGGGGGCAGACGCCACTTGATCAAGCGAGTCAAGTAACGCATCGGGCGTCAGTTCTGCGTTGCGCAAGACCGCGATTCCCGTCAATTCCGCCAAGGCATCGGCGCGCAGCCCCTGTTCTACTTCATTGCCTGCGTCAAAAGGGATGAACACCGCCCGGACGCCACTTTGCAGCACATCGAGCGCAGTATTGTACCCGCAAAGCGAAACCGACGCGGCAGCATGATGCAGCATCTGCCGGAAATCTGGGCGGGCCGGTTCAATAATGATGTTTTCAGAGGCGGCGCGCATGAGTTCCGCACTTTTAGCAGCCGCATCACGGCCTCCCAGCAGCAGTCGCCAACGCCGCTTTGGGTCGCGCTTGGCTGCGGCAAGGCAGGTATCAAAAACCTTCGCTCCGACGTCGCCACCGCCGGCGCTGACGATAATTTCGCTTTGGCCCATCCTGTCCGGGTGGGGTAACGGCGGCGGCGGCGCGACGTACCCCGTATAGTGCAGTTTATCAACAAGCCTGTCAGACACTGGCCAGCTTAGCGACAGCGGTGTTACGTCTGCATCGGCGTGAACCAGCACGGCGTCATAGAATTCTTCGACCAAGTCATCCGTGCGCTCCGCTTTAGCGAGCTTAGAAGGCGGTGCAAGGATATCACGGATCGACGCACAGATCAGCGGTCGACGGGGCAGGCCATGGGCTGCCTCAAGAAGTGCAACGAATTCAGCCGCGAGGGTCCGGCGGCCAAATGGAAAAAGCTCGGTTATCAGAATGTCGGGTCGGGTGCTTTGAGTGTGTTCGGTCAGCATGGCACTACGCGCGGAAAATACCGCATCGTCAGCGATGAGACCTGATTGATCTAGCAATTGCGCGAAATTCACGCCGTCCGACCTCAGAGGTGGCAACTGCATCAGTTCCACCCCTTGGCTATCAAGCTGTGGCGCATGCATCCCGCCCGAAATGACAGTCGTGGGATGACCGTCAGCAACATAGGCACGCGCCAAGGTCAGCGCGCGGGCCAGATGACCCGTTCCCAAAAGATGCGTGACGACAATAGAAACCTTCATGGTCGGTGTGTCAGTCTTATCGGGTCAGGTAATGCACGCCAGCCGGAAGGCGAGATTTCCAATAGATATAACCGATTGCGTTTGATCTGAAAGGGTGCGGGTCCGTCGAAATCCCATCCGGTAGCGTGGGCGAGTAAGACCCGCATCACCCCGATATGGCAGATTGCCACCGTATCGCTGTTCAGCGTGGTGACCCAAGGCAATAATCGGCGGCGCAGCATATCGGGGCTGTCACCGTTGGGTGGTTGAAAGTGCCAGCCCCAATATTCAATGTCACGAAATCCGCTTGAGGGGTCGGCGATCAAGTCGACTCCGCGTTTGCCCTCCCATGTCCCCCAATCCATTTCTGTCAACGCAGGGCACGTTTCAGGTGTGCGGCCCGAGACAAGTTTTGCAGTCTCAACCGCCCGTGACAACGGGCTGGATACTATACCGGCCTGATCCCAAGGCGCAGGTAGACGTAATGCTGCGAGTTGCGCGCGCGCATCGTCATCCAATTCAATATCAGTGCGCCCTTGGATTCGCCCCAAGCGGTTCCAGCTCGTATGTCCGTGGCGCAGTAACGCAAGCTGGATCACGGCAAAACCCCGCATGCGGCCAGCCCCGCCTGAAGGGTTCTAGCCGCGGTGGGCAAAAGGTGGTGTGCAGCGATGTGACTGCGGGCCTCAGCCCCACGCTGTGTCCGCAATCGGGTGTCCGCCAAAAGCTCAGTGATCTGGGCGGCCAGCGGCGCTACACCTTGGTGAGGGGCTGAAGGAGCGGCGCGGGCCAATACGTCGCATACGCCGGGGCGGTTCTGTGCGACGACAGGCACCCCCGATGCCTGCGCCTCAAGATAGACGAGACCGAAGGCTTCGTTCACGCCTGGCCAGAAAAAGAGCGACGCATCAGTGTAGGCACTTGCCATTGACGCCCTGTCTAATTGACCGAGAAAAGTAACCGCCGAGCCAAAAGGGGCCATTAGGGCGTCGACTTCGGCACGGGCAGGGCCGTCGCCTGCGATGTTTAGCGACCAGCTATTCGGCGGTAGAAGGGCAAGCGTTTCGGCGATGATCTTGTAGGATTCGAATTTGTCGCCGTGGCGCAGCATACCCGCAGCAAGCATAGGGCCATCGACCGATGAAGGCTCTGGCAGGGTCTCGTGCGCAAGAAACGGCGGAAGATGGATCAGATGTTGCGCGTCGGGCCTATCGCGTTCGATGGCTTCGGCATCATGGTGGGTCAGGTAGAATATGACGTTGGCCGCATCACTCGCTTTTTCGGCGGCCTGAGCAAAATGCGACCAAGGACCTGTGAGCCGCGAACGTGCGCGGCTTGTCTCAATCAGCAGATATGGAATATCCAACTGCTGTGCCACCTGCGGCCCTATCAGATCGGGGGCCTTGTAATAATTATGATAGGTAATCCACGCCTGCCAGCGTTCTAGGTGCCCTTGTGGCACAAGGCGGTCTACCTCGGCTTGCGCGTGGTCCATCAATTGCAGCTGGATGTGTTGATCACCAATACCGTCACGGCTGCGCAGGGTGCTGGCCAAAGTGACCGTGGCACCGCCCCACTCAAGCGCTGCTATCAAGGACCGCGCCATCGTCCGTTCGCCTGACGGTACGGGATGGCCAGGGTCTTTCAGGGGTGCGTAGAACGCAAGCTGCATCATCCCGCGCGGCTCAACATAGCCGTGAGCCGCGTCTTTAACTGAGCGATGCCGGGATCCATCGTAAAATCAGCCTTCAGGCGGATAAACGCGGCATCGGCCAGCTTAGGGCCAAGCGTTGGATCGGTGGCGAACGCTTGCATGGCCGCGGCCAGAGCAACAGGGGCATCGTCGCTCAGCACACCATTCTTTCCGCTATCAATGAACTCCGGAATGGCTGACACTGGTGTGCTTAGGATCGGGAGCTTTTGGCTCGCGGCCTCCATCAAAACATTCGGCAGTCCGTCGCGGTCTCCGTCTTGTGCGATGCGCGAGGGCAGCACAAACAAATCAGCGACACGCATGGCGTCGATGACCTCGGGTTGATCGCACGCGCCGCGCCAACTGATCCGACTGCTTATGCCAAGCGATTGCGCACGGGCTTTCATGGTTTGAGAAAGGTCGCCGCCGCCGATATGGGTCCAATGCCAATCCAAACCGTCTGGCAGCAATGCCAATGCGTCGATGAGATTATCAAAGCCTTTCTTTTCGACCATACGACCGACCGACATCATACGGAAAGTATCGCTCACGCGGCGAAGCTGGCGCGAAGGCGGGGCCGGGAAGCGGCCCAGATCCAAGCCATGATAAACTAGGTCGATACGCCCCGGATCTCCGGCCAGATTTCGCAGGTGTCGCGCCCCGAAAGCCGTGCAGGTTGCCCCGAATGCAGCCCCGTGTGCAGTAGGATCAAGCTTTTCGCGCAGTTCCCATTCTGGCGAGGTCCAGATGTCTTTGGCATGGGCTGAAAAGCTCCATTCCAGGCCGCGCAAGATGGCGGCGTACCGTGCAACCGACGACGGCGTGTGCAGAAAGTGCGCGTAAATGCCCCGGGTACCGGGGGGCAGTTCATGCGCCATCACGCAGGCCTGACCAAAGCGGCGGCGGCGGTTCGGGGTATTATCTCGGGCGAGGTCACGTTCAAAAACCTCTAATGCGGCCTCATAGCCCGGCAAGGTCTGCGCTGCTTCCCGCGCGGCAGCGACACGGTCAGGTGCGTCGCGCAGATATTCCGGCAGGTACCGGACGCGGGCCTTTAGCCGATCATGCAAAGGGTGGGTCTTTTCGTCGGTGGGGTGACGAAGCGACCAGATGTCAAACCGCAGTCCGGCTTCCTCTAGCGCGACAAGTTCCTGCGCGATAAAGGTTTCAGACAAGCGCGGCCAGCCTTTGACCACTATGGCGAGGGGGGCATCAGTCATGAGACTTGATCCATAAGGGCACGACCGCGTTCAACCACGACGTCTAACCCATCCAGCAGGCCGTCGGCACCAGCCTCTGAGGGCTTATTTTGATGCGGTAGATTGCGGATCGCTGCAATCATCGCTTCAGGCGTCATGCCATCGCGGGTTTCATCAAGCATGCGCACCAGGCCCAATTCTTCGGCGCGGCTGGCACGTATCCATTGTTCAAGTCGCGGTACGGTACGCGGTACGATCACGGCACGCTTGTCGAATGAAAGCACCTCGCAGAATGTGTTGTACCCGCCCATGCAGATCACACCTTGAGCCCCAACATACAGCGATTCAATGCGGCTATCAAAGCCCAGTGCAGTCACCCGCCCGTTCAGCTTTTGAACCCTTTCGTCGAAGG
>DRFG01000183.1 GCA_011050655.1 Roseobacter sp. | reverse complement strand
TCAAAAGACGATGTGGTCGTTTTAAAAGACTTGGAAGCGTCGTTGAAACGGGTCGTTTTCGGCCAGGATGCTGCGATCAGCGCGTTGTCGTCGGCGATCAAATTGGCGCGTGCGGGTCTGCGCGAACCTGAAAAACCCATCGGGAACTACCTGTTTGCAGGCCCAACCGGTGTGGGCAAAACCGAAGTTGCGAAACAGCTTGCTGACACGCTTGGCGTCGAACTTCTGCGCTTTGATATGTCCGAGTACATGGAAAAGCATGCCGTTTCACGCTTGATCGGCGCGCCTCCTGGCTATGTTGGCTTTGATCAAGGTGGCATGCTGACTGACGGCGTGGACCAGCACCCCCATTGCGTCCTGCTTCTGGACGAGATGGAAAAGGCCCACCCCGATGTCTATAATATCCTGTTGCAGGTCATGGATCACGGCAAGCTGACGGACCACAACGGCCGTACAGTTGATTTTCGCAATGTTGTGCTGATCATGACCTCGAACGCAGGTGCTTCTGAACAAGCCAAGGAAGCCATCGGCTTTGGTCGCGACCGTCGTACGGGGGAAGACACCGCAGCGATTGAACGGACTTTCACGCCGGAATTCCGCAACCGTCTTGATGCCGTCATCAGCTTTGCGCCACTTCCAAAAGAGGTGATCATGCGGGTCGTCGAAAAGTTCGTGCTTCAGCTTGAGGCTCAGCTCATGGATAGAAACGTGACCATTGAACTGTCCACCAAGGCTGCTGAATGGTTGGGCGAAAAAGGCTATGATGCCAAAATGGGGGCACGTCCACTTGGACGCGTCATTCAAGAGCATATAAAGAAACCTCTGGCCGAAGAACTACTGTTCGGCAAACTTGCCAAGGGCGGCGTCGTCAAGGTTGGCGTCAAAAAAGGTGAACTGGATCTAACGATTCTGAGCGCCGAGAGCCCCAAGCTGACGGGTAATAAGCCGCCATTATTGACCGCCGAATGAAACTAATCGGCGCGGCCCTGGCCGTCGCCCTCCCCTTTGCCAACTCCGTGTTGGCAGAGGGATTTTCCGTTTCCTCCCCGATTGATTGTGACTTGGTATCTGATTGCTATATCCAGCAATACGTCGACCGCGATCCATCCCCCCAAGCGTCAGATTTTACCTGCTCTTCACTTAGTTATGATGGGCACAAAGGCACTGACTTTGCATTGCCCAATCGAGCCAGAATAAACGACAACGTTCGTGTACTGGCCAGTGCCGCTGGCAAGATTAAGAGCCTGCGCGATGGGATGGTCGATTCTCCTTATTCCGATACCACAGCCACAGAAATCGCCGGGCGTGAGTGCGGCAATGGTGTCGTCATTGACCATGGTGACGGGTGGGAAACCCAATACTGCCACATGAAGCAAGGATCCATCAACGTGACCCGCGGGCAGGACGTGCAGCGGGGGCAAGAGCTTGGCTTTGTGGGACAATCCGGTAAAGCTGCGTTTCCGCATGTGCATCTTTCGGTGCGTAAGGCGGGCAAAGTCGTCGACCCCTTTGATCCTGACGGGAGTACCCAGTGTGATAATCCGGGTGACAGCAATTTGTGGACGCAACGTCCAGCTTATCAGCCCGGAGGGTTGATTGAGATTGGTATCTCGTCAGCAGTGCCTGCCTACGACGATATAAAGGCTGGCTTAACACCTCCATCCACCCTGCCCGCTGCAACGCCCGCGCTGGTCGTCTGGGGTTTCTTCTATGGCACCCAAGCAGGTGATATAATCAATCTGTCTATTACAGGCCCGGATGGCATGGTCATCGCCGATGACGTGACCCTTGCAAAAACCCAAGCACAGGCGTTTAGAGCTATCGGGAAGAGAACCAGAACCGACTGGACGACAGGCACCTATAGCGCCACGGTCACTATGATCAGGGGCCCGCAAATCATCAGCCAACGCAGCACCGACATCGTGATTGAATAACGTTATTTTTCAGTCAACTTAAGCTCGATTCGGCGGTTTTGGGCACGGGCCTCTTCGGAATCGCCCAATGCGACCGGTTGGTACTGTCCAAACCCGTTCGCGGCAAGCCGTTCCGGAGAGATGCCTAAAAAGTCGATCATATACTTGACGACGGACAGCGCTCGAGCTTGGCTCAGTTCCCAATTGTCTGCAAACTGACCGAGCCCCGACAACGGTTGGTTGTCAGTGTGACCATCCACCCGGATCACCCAATCTATTTCAGGCGGAATATCTGCCGCGATGTTGCGCAGTATCGTTGCAACCTTGGCAATTTCTCCACGTCCATCCGGTGACAGGGTGGCTGAACCAGCAGGAAACAACACCTCAGAAGAAAATACGAACCTGTCGCCTTCGATCCGGACACCAGCCTGTTTTCCCAAAAGCTCTCGCAGACGCCCGAAGAATTCAGACCGGTACTGTTCAAGGTCTTTGGTTTTGGCTTCCAGTCGCTTGCGTTCCGCTGCTTCCAGTTCGGCGCGACGGCGTTCTTCTGTCGCTACTCTCGCGAGTGCTGTGTTCAAATCAGACCCCAGAGATTGCAACTGCACTTCCTTCGCAGCATCACGGGCAACGGCATCATCCAACAAGGCTCGCAAGTCGCCCAACTGCCCCCTCAGCGCCGCCACTTGCTGGTTCAACAGTTCGGTTTGACGCTGTGCAGCGGCACTGGTGTCTTCTTCCGCCGCCAATGATTTACGTGCAGCAGATAACAGCGCCTGTTGTTTTTCGCTCTCGGTGGTTTGGTCTGCGGCCAGGGTTTCAGCGGCAAGCTTAGCTGCAAGGGCGTCTGCAAGCTTCGACCTTAACTGCTCGCGGTCCGTCGCCAATACTTGACGATCAGCCAGCGCTCCCTCGCGGGCACTTACCTCAGCTTGCAATTGGTCTACGTCAAGCAACGCGGCTGCGAGCTTCGCGTTCAAATCGCCTTCGGCAGTACGGGCGGCGGCAAGTAAGGTTAACGTGTCCTCCGCATCTTTGCGTTGAGCTTCTAAGGCAAGTGTCATCGCGGTCAACTCTGCATCCGCGTTCTTAAGCTTATCGCGCAGCCGTTCAGCCGCTGCCGCCTCAGTCAGCCTTGCTGCCTCGGCCTCTGATAACGCGGCTTCTGACGCCTCTTTGGCGGCGACAAGCTGCTTTTGCGTATCCGCATTTTTGGCATTCAAATCGTCAATCAAGGCGGCAAGCGCATCTCGTCGTGCAGCCGCAAGGCGGGCAGTTTCTGTTTGGGCGTCTGTCTCGATGCGGGCCTGTGATAACGCGAGGTCTAACGCGACCTTCTCATCGACCAACTCTGTGTTTTTCTCTTCCAGCAAGGCAACCTTTTTCGTCACGTCATCGCGTTGAGACAGGAGCGTGGCAACCTGTGCTTCAAAACTGGTGATTTGAGACTGTGCATCGTCCAGTGCGGACGCTTGCGACTCGCGCGTCGCTGTTAACGACGCGATCAGTGCTGCTTGCTGCGAAGCTTGGTCGCGCGCTGCATCCAACGTAGAATTGAGAGTGCCTAACCGCGCTTCAAGCCCCGCGTTGGCCTGACGCTCAATGCCCAATGCCTGCGCAAGGGCCGCCACCTCGCCCGACAATGAATTCAGCTCGCTCTCTTGGCCATTGATTCGTTGGGTCTGAACCGCTTGTAGAACCATAAAAATGGTAAGCACGAACATCAAAACCAGTAAGAGGCCCGTCATTGCGTCGACGAACCCCGGCCAGATTGAACCTTGGAACCTTGAGCCTGTCCGTCTTGATAGCGCCATTATCAGGTGTCCTCGGGGCCAGATCTATCTGGGCTACGCATGCGGCGGGGTTCCACGTTGCGCGAGGGGGATAACGCCTTGGCAAGCAGTGAGATATCTTTGCGCAGCTCAGACATGGTTTCTTGGCGGCCGGCTGAAATTTCTTCAAGAATACGAAGCAATTGAACGTCAATCGACCGCAATCGCATCCGGCTTTCCGCATCGACCGGATCTTCACCGCCTTGATCTTCGAGCACGGCGATCATGCGTTCCTGCCCATCAGCGATCCGTTCCAGACTTTTTATCGTCAAGCTGTCCCGTTCGTTTGGCTCGCTCATCTCTTCAACCGTGCTGGCAAGGGTCCCTAGCCGTGTGTTAAGCGCCGATTGACTTTCTGTCGTTTGCCCCATCAATCGGGTCAAGACATCCATCTGTTCGGCCATATGATCCAGCACACCGGCGACTGCATTTTGGTCCGCGCTGCCCTCCTCACCCGAGGAAAAGCCAACCCTCGTGATGGAGCTTAGCCAATCTTCAAGCTCTTGATAGAACCGGTTTTGGCCGTGCCCGGCAAAAAGCTCGAGCAAGCCAACCACAAGGGAGCCGGCAAGCCCGAGAAGCGAAGACCCAAACGCCACGCCCATTCCGCCTAGCTGCGATTCTAGGCCAGTCATAAGCCGTGCGAACATATCAGTGCTGCTGTCGCCTTGTTGGGGGGCGAGGCTGCGGATGGTTTCAACCACAGCCGGTACCGTCGTGGCCAAGCCATAGAACGTTCCCAAAAGTCCTAGGAAAATCAGCATATTAACGATGTATCGCGTGATCTCTCGGGCTTCATCAATCCGGGTGGAGACAGAATCCAGAATCGACCGCGTAGACGATGCATTCACCTGCATACGTGCGCCTCGGGTTCGCAGCAACGACGCCAGCGGTGCCAGTAGCTGCGGTGCGACCGTTTCAGGGTCAGGAGCCGCAGAGGCAAAGTTTTCGATCCAGCGTACCGACCCTATCAGTTGAACGACCTGATAAAAGCAAGCGATAACGCCAATCACGAAAACGAAAATGATCACGCCATTTAGATAGGGGTTTGCTTCAAAAATCGGCAAGACACTTGGCAAAGCCAAGAATGCGCCGATACCGGTCAACCCTAGAGCGATCAACATCAATGTGATCTGCCGCACGGGCTGTGAGAATTGCGGTTTGGACTCGCGGTCTGATTGCGCCATGCCTGGTGGCTCCTGACACTTTTTGTGCTTCTGTTGCCGCAGCTTACACCCAAGACACCGGATTATGCCATGGCTTTATGCGCAAAGCGTCTTTACACGATTTTGCAGCCACTCCAGCGACGGGTCATGCAAGCCGATCTGGGTTAGATGGGTTGCGGTATTGAATAGGTAATCCTTGTTCGGCCCCATGCCGCCTACTGCTGCGGCGATTATCTGAGCCTGCTCTTCCAACGGCAAGCCCCCGCAATACTGGTCGTGGTCGGCATCAATCACATACACCAATGCGCGGACGGTCCGGTTATCTTGCAACGCCACATCCAAGGTTTTCTCGACGTAGGCGGATGAAATCAGTTCGCGTTCGCGCAGGTATGCCAAGGTCGCGTCCTCAGCGCCTTGGGCCACACGCAGCGCGATTCCGTCGCAGGCCGCCCCCGCATGCGCGTCAAGAGCCAGCACAAGCCCGGGCTTCTCTATGGACCCGCGATGATGAATCGACCGCATGCAAAATGATCGCGTGTATCCCGGTAAGCGGCCGATCACGCGTTCCGCGACTTCGAACCCCGGATTCCACAACAAACTGCCGTAGCCAAATACCCACATTGCCATCGCTCTCGTCCTTCACTATCCGCATCGTCAAAGCGGCTTTGACGCAGGTGTTAAAAAGGTTTTCGGTGCAATGGGCAAGCTAGTGTTGATCGTGGTTACTTTGGCGGTGATGTGGAGCGGATGGTGGTTATTCGCTTCAAATGCGTTGGAACAACGCGTCACCAAGGTGGTGGAAACGCGCAGGGCTTCTGGATGGCAGGTTGAAATCGGCTCACGCGAAAGGCTGGGCTTTCCCGCAATGCTGCACACTCGCCTGACCGGGGTGACCATCGCGCCTCCGCCTGCCCAGCGTTCGCAGACTGAACTAACCGGCTCTATCGCCGCGCTACGCATCGATATCTCGGCTCTGCCCTATTGGCCGGGCTATGCAACCCTGTCGTCCCCGGTTTTGCAATTCGATGTAGCAGCACCCGGTTTCCAAGCCGCCGTCAAAGCTAACGATATCGTAGCCGACCTGCGTCTGCGCCCTGGGCTGAGAGGCGAAATCGAAAGTCTTTCACTTAATAGTGACGAATGGGAATTCACAAGCCCGTTAACTGGCAAGATCGGCGGACAGGGTATTGAAATAGGTGCGGTTCAACAAAGCAGACAGCTTCCGATTTATGACATCAAGGCTACATTCGACGAGGTCAGCCCCGATGCTAGTATTCTAAGCCTTCTGGGTCTGTCGGAAGACTGGTCGCAACCCTTGGATATTGCAACGGCAGACCTGACGCTAACTTTTGACCGCCCGTGGGGACGCGATGCCTTTGGCCCTATCCGTCCGCAGCCCCGCGTAATCGACCTGCATCAGGCAGAGTTAGCGTGGAAGAGCATTGCCGCACGGGCCAGTGGAACGCTTACCGTAGCTGAAGATGGCGTTTTAACAGGCACTTTGTCACTTGAGGTGGACGATTGGCCGACCTTATTGGATATGGCAAGCACCGCCGGATATCTGCCTAGCGATTTTCGCCCTCAGGCCGAACAGATGTTAAAAGGCCTTTCGCAGATGAGCGGGAAAACGACCGGGCTGGATCTCACGATCAGCATCACCGACGGTCAAATGGCGATGGGTTTCATCCCCCTGGGTCATGCACCGCGGATTATTCTGCGCTAAGTTATCGGCAATATGGCCCGCTGCGATAGCGCGCCGTGTCGAGATGAAAGTGGTCAAGGTGATATCGGTCTGCTTTTGGCCCCAGTATCGTCCCAAAGGGCCCACACGCACCTTTGTGAACGCGCCGCATCACCTTGCGACTGGCAGCAGCATTCCACCCCTTGAGGACGCTGATCTCTTGGCCCGTTTTTAGTTGGAAGGCAGAAATATCGATCGCCCGCCCCCGCCCATGTTCGGAAATTTTGCCCCCCGGTTTGTTGTTTCGGGTACGGCAAGTATAATGCGCCGCGACACGTAAGCCTCGCAGCCCGCCCATGCCCGCAAAGGCGGGCTTGGCCGCGTCTTCGATCCAGTTTTTCAGAGCCTTGGCAGTCTTGCAATCCATCACTGAAGCTTGGCTTAGCCTTACTCCCGACACTGACTGAATTTGGACAGCGGCCTCTACCCCACACCCTTTCAGTTTAGGCTTCACCCGGCCTATCAACTTACCCTGAATCGCGACATCGTCGCACACCGCGCCCTCCGCCAAAAGATTTCGTCTCTTTTTTGCAGCCTTTTCAATGGTTTCGCTGCGCAACACGGGGCGTAGAGATGCGGCGATCCCTATGCTTTGTTGCGCAACAGGCGTTACCTCTGCTGCCTGCGGTATTAGCGTATCACCACTCGTTGGCTTCGTAACGAATGGCGCTGTAACGCCATTTCCGGTTCGAGCCACCGGCCTCAAGGATTGATCAGGTCCCGCCAATACCGGGCTGCATAGCAACACCGTTATGAGCGCCGGGCGCATCATTTTTTGCCGGATTGACGACCGAAATTCGGGGCGTCAGTGTCTTGTCCAGCTTCGATAATGCCTCGGCGGATCGCGCGGGTGCGGGTGAAGTAAGCATGCAAGTGATCCCCATCCCCAATGCGAATGGCACGCTGAAGCGCAAATAGCTCTTCCGTAAAGCGCCCCAAAATTTCCAGGGTAGCTTCCTTGTTCGTCAGGAAAACATCGCGCCACATCGTCGGGTCGCTGGCAGCAATTCGGGTGAAATCGCGAAACCCTGCCGCCGAGTATTTTATCACTTCGCTATCTGTCACGCGGCGCAGATCATCCGCCACCCCTACCATCGTATATGCAATCAAGTGCGGTGCATGGCTGGTGACAGCCAGAACAAGATCGTGGTGTTCCGCATCCATTTCCTCGACATTTGCGCCCAGCCCTTCCCAAAGGTTGCGCAACCGCGAAATCGCATCGGGGTGGGTTTCAGGCACCGGCACCAACAGGCACCAGCGGTTGTCGAATAGTTCGGCAAAACCGCTGCGCGGACCGGAATGTTCGGTACCAGCTAACGGGTGCGCGGGAATAAAGTGAACATTATCAGGCAAAAGTGGCCCAACCTGAGCGATCACATCGGCCTTGACGGACCCTACGTCAGTCACCGTACAGCCGGGTTTCAGAGAACCCGCCATTTCCGCGGCGACTGATCCCATCACACCGACCGGTACGCATAGCACAACCAAATCAGCATCTTCCACCGCCTTGGCAATTGAATCGCAAACCTCGTCACACAGGCCTATTTCACGCGCGGTCTCACGTGTCTCTGCGCTTCGTGCAAAACCAGATACGGTACCGACCAAACCTGCGCGCTTCATGCCCCAGAACATGGAGGACGCAATCAGACCCAAGCCGATCAAGGCTACTTTTTCATAAATTACCGGCATATCAATCGCCTTTAAATTGCCGTATCGCGTGAACAACGCGGCGACATGCGCTTTCATCGCCCACAGTGATCCGCAAACAAGTCGGCAGTTGATAGCCTGCAACCCGCCGGACGATTAACCCTTGCGTCTTCAGATAGTCGTCACATGCTTCAGCTTCGGCCTGCGACTTAAAACGCGCAAGAATAAAATTAGCACATGATACATCCGAGGGTACACCGATCTCAGCTAAAGCGTCAGCCATCCAACCGCGCCAGCGCGCATTTTCCTTGCGGCAATGTGCGGCATAGGCCGTGTCCTTGATCGCGGCTTCGGCAGCGTTCAACCCAGCTTGCGACAGGTTGAACGGGCCGCGTACACGGTTCAGAACATCAATGATATGTGACGGCCCATAGCCCCACCCCACCCGCAAACCACCCAAACCATACAGCTTGGAAAAAGTCCGCGTCATGATAATGTTGTCGTGCGTGTCAACCAGAGCCGCCCCACCATCATACCCTTCGACATATTCGGCATAAGCCCCGTCGAGCACAAGAATAGCCTTCTTAGGGATGCTTACAGCCAGACGTTCAATCTCGCTGAGGCCGATCATGGTACCGGTAGGGTTGTTGGGGTTTGCGATGAATACCAGTCGGGTTTTATTCGTGCAGCCGGCCAGCAGGGCGTCCACATCCGTTACACGTTCATTCTCAGGGACTTCGACCGGTGTTGCACCATTGGCGAGCGCCGAAATCCGGTACATTCCAAACCCATGGACAGTATGCAAAACCTCGGTGCCCGATCCGGAAAAAGCTTGGCACAAGAATGCAATGATTTCATCTGATCCGGCACCGCAAATAATCCGCTCAGGGTCCAGCCCGTGGACGGTCGCAATGGCCTGACGCAAGGCTTTATGATCCGATGAGGGATAACGGTGCAAGTCATACGATGCCCGACGATAAGCCTCTATCGCAGCCTCGGATGGCCCTAACGGGTTCTCGTTCGAACTCAGCTTGATTACATTTTCAAGCCCCGCCACGTGCGAGGCACCACCTTGATAAAGGGCGATATCCATGATGCCGGGTTGGGGCTGAATTGCGGTTGTCATCTATCAAATCTCCTGTCGGGCAGACCTTAGCGGCGTGGTGCGACCAGCGCCACTATGATCTCGTCCCCTGCGACACATCTGCGGGTCGAAACGCAAAAGGGCCGCGCCAGTATGTCCAGCGCGGCCCCTTCGGCATCAGATGTGCGAGGAACCTTAGTTCTTCGCGTAGAATTCGACCACGAGGTTCGGTTCCATCACAACAGGGTATGGCACGTCGCCCAAGGCGGGTGTGCGAACGAATGTCGCTGTCATTTTGGAGTGATCGACTTCCATGTAATCTGGAACGTCACGCTCGGCCAGTTGAGTAGCTTCCAGCAGGGCAACCATTTGCTTGGAACGGTCACGCACTTCGATCACGTCGCCTTCTTTGACGCGGTAGGAAGGAATGTTAACCTTCTTGCCGTTCACTTTAACGTGGCCGTGGTTCACGAACTGGCGTGCAGCAAATACCGTGGCCACGAATTTGGCGCGGTACACAACAGCGTCCAACCGGCGTTCCAGCAGACCAATCAGGTTTTCACCCGTATCGCCTTTTACACGCTCGGCTTCACCGTAGATGCGGCGGAACTGCTTTTCGGTCAGGTCGCCATAGTAGCCCTTGAGCTTCTGCTTGGCGCGCAGCTGAATACCAAAGTCGGAAATCTTGCCCTTACGGCGCTGACCGTGCTGGCCGGGGCCATATTCACGACGGTTTACTGGTGACTTTGGACGGCCCCAGATGTTTTCGCCCATACGGCGGTCAATTTTGTGTTTGGCAGCTGTGCGTTTTGTCACGGCTGTTCTCCTTTTTGTGGCCTCAGCAGGATTGCACGGGGCGGTAAAGGGCGTTGTCCTCTGGCCGAAGCCTGACAGGGTTCCCTTTGCAGGGTCCACCAACACCAATGAAGTCGCGCTTATATGAGCCATAGAAAGAGAGTCAACATGCAATCGCAGCACCTGGGCCAATACACCGTTGTCTATCCACGACGTCGTCTATCTGCGATGCGGTCAGTGCGTTGCCTATAGTCTTAAGTAAAACCGTGTATGCACTCTGCAATCGACGCCTATTGCCCAACTGGTAAGCGGCGATCAAGAATCACCAAGCACTTTTCGATCCTACCTAAAAGATTTCAATAAAATACGAAGTAGTTAAAAAAGCGTTAAAACATCCAATTGCGAGTTGAAAAGTTGGTAAAACTGATTCAAGCTAAATTAACCAGTCAAGGCAAAATAACTAAATTGTGATGAAAACTTTAGGTGCTTACCAGAAATAGCTGGGTCCGAATGCACACGCCATATCTCTCATATGGACAAAGTGATTCGAGAACGCGGGGTAACGAGTAATGAGAATTCTGGCGGTAGAAGACAACAAGGATTTACGTCATCTCCTTGGGGTTTATCTGGAAGCGCAAGACCATGAATATGTTCGCACGGCTGCTTCGGGTGCAGATGCCTTAACGATCATTCAGGATACGCCAATCCCTTTTGATTGTTTTCTTCTTGATATCCAGATGCCCGAAATGTCCGGGATCGAACTTATTACCTATATCCGGCAGATTCCTGGATATGAATTTGTGCCGATCATCATGCTTACCGGTGTGAAGAACAGCGATAGTATCGCCAAAGCATTTGTTGCGGGTGCCTGGGATTACATCGTCAAACCCTTTGAATTTTTTGAACTGGAAACCCGAATTCATGGGGCAGAACTGCGCAATGCGGAGTTCATCCGTCACATCAAACGGCCGCACGAAAGCCCCAGTCAGGAGAAATACGAGGTCTTGCAGAAGATCGC
>DRFG01000182.1 GCA_011050655.1 Roseobacter sp. | reverse complement strand
TGACGGGAATATGTTGGTGGAAACATGCTTGGACGCCATGTTGCACGACCTGCATGAATTTGACGGCCCGTGTATGTTTGACGCTATGTTAGAAAAGCTTCTTGAGTTTTCACGAGGCGAAAGCTTTCCCGACGATGTGTCGGGCATATTATTCGAATTTCACGGGAATCAGGAAATGTAGCGCTTCAAAAACATCCTATCACCGTCGTTGCCAAGGCTTGCAAGCGCCTCTTGGGCTGAAAGCAAAACGGTCACGTGGTCAGGTTCGGTCGCGTGTGCAATTTGGCGCGCGGGGTGTGCCACATAGACATGGCACAGCTTTTCGGCCCACAGGTTATACTCAGGCATATATACAAAACGCCGAAAGGCACCCAACCTTCGGATGCGCGCGATCGACCAACCAATCTCCTCACGGACTTCTCGAAACAGCGCCTGTTGAGGGGATTCACCGGGATCAATCCCGCCACCCGGCAGTTGGACGTCAACTCGTGGCGATAATTGCGCGGTCATCAGAAACCGCTGTTTTAGGGGTAAAATAGCGTAGGCTCCAGGGCGTAGGATATAATTTTTGCCCCGCAAAGGCGGCTTCCCAATTCGCTGCAACATCTAATACCCCCTTTTCGCGCGGCTTGTTGACCTTATATAGACGCGGTATGCCAACCGTCTGCCGGTAAGGAAAGTCCAATGACTCAAGGAACCAAAATCGCGTGGGACGATACCGTCCTTCCCTTTCAACTCGACGCTGCCGATATCCGCGGCCGTGTTGCTCGTCTTGACGGAGTGCTGGAAGGTATCTTGCGCCAGCACGATTACCCCGAAAAGGTTGAAGCACTGGTCGCAGAAATGGCGTTGCTGACCGCCTTGATCGGTCAAACAATAAAGTTACGCTGGAAATTGCAGTTGCAGGTGCAATCAAAGGGGCCGGTCCGGATGATTGCTACCGACTACTACGGCCCTTCAAAGGAAGGTGAGCCGGCGCGTATCCGCGCCTACGCCAGCTATGATGCTGATCGCATCACCGATGGTTCTGCGTTTGATCAAGTCGGCGAAGGCTATTTTGCGGTAATGATTGATCAGGGCGAAGGTATGACACCGTATCAGGGTATAACCCCTCTCACGGGCAATTCGCTTTCCGCCTGTGCCGAAGCGTATTTTGCACAGTCTGAACAGCTGCCGACCCGGTTCCAGCTTAGCTTTGGTAAATCCACTATGTCAGACGAGCGAGAGCACTGGCGTGCAGGTGGTATCATGCTTCAGCATATGCCCAAAGCATCACCGCTCGCGGCGAAAACCGAAGGCAGCGGAGACCTTGTTAACGCCGACGATTTGCTTAATGGCGACGATGGTGAAAACTGGCGCCGCGCTAACATCTTGCTCGATACTGTTGATGAGCTTGAATTGATCGGGCCGACCTTGCCGCCGACCAGCCTATTGACGCGCTTGTTTCACGAAGAATCTCCACGCGTTTTCGATTCCCAGGCTATCCGTTTTGGCTGCACCTGTTCAGAGGATCGGGTAAGGCAAAGTCTGTCTATATATTCGGCTAAGGATATCAAAACGATGACCACCGATGACGGTCGCGTTACAGCAGACTGTCAGTTTTGTAGTGCGCACTATGATCTGGACCCAGAAACCGTCGGCTTTGAGGCCAAAACTACTGGTGAAGACTGATAGTGAAGCCTGAGCACCTCGAGAATTTTCGGTCGGCGTTGGCACAAACTGGTGTCACGTCGTCCGATTTCGACCTTAATAAGGGCGTTGAACCACTGGCCAATCGCACGTTGCGTCCTGCAGGGGTTCTTGCACCGATCATTTATAAAAACGGCCGATTGGAGCTTATCCTTACCAAACGGTCCTCGGCTCTAAGGCATCACCCTGGGCAGATTGCCTTTCCGGGTGGAAAGCAAGATGGTGGTGATACTGATGTGATCGCAGCTGCCCTGCGCGAAGCCCGCGAAGAAATCGGGCTGCCGACCGAGTTGGTCGAGGTGCTGGGAACGCTGCCCGCGCATGAGACCGTAACGAATTTTAAGGTCACGCCTGTTGTCGCCTTTGTGAAAGGCGAATTTGATATCATTCCTGAACCGGGTGAGGTCGACGAAGTGTTTACCGTGCCTTTGGACCATGTGCTGAATCTCGATAATTATCTGATTCAGTCACGGCGCTGGCAGGGGCATATGCGGCATTATTACGTTGTACCTTACGGTCCCTATTACATTTGGGGGGCAACCGCGCGTATGCTGCGGGCATGGACCGAACGAATGATTTAACCCTTCCCGCCAGCACAAGCTGGCTTGCCGATGCAGATGCCCAAGCTGTTTGCGATGCGATTCAGCGGGGAGGACACAACATATATTTTGTCGGTGGCTGCGTTAGAAACGCGCTTTTGGGGCTCCCCGACAGCGACGTTGATATGTCGACTGACGCTTTACCCGAAAAAGTGATGGAATTGGCCGTACGTGCGGGGCTCAAGGCGGTGCCCACAGGTGTTGATCATGGCACTGTGACGATTGTGAGCGGTGGTAAAGGTTTTGAGGTCACGACCTTTCGCCGCGATGTCGAAACGGATGGTCGCCGCGCTGTCGTCGCATTTTCCGATAACATGCGTGAAGATGCCCGGCGGCGCGATTTTACAATGAATGCGCTTTACGCTGATGCCAAGGGTCGCGTCATAGACCCTTTAGGGGGGCTGACCGACCTGCTAGCGCGTTGCGTGCGTTTCATTGAAAACCCAGAGGCCCGTATTCGGGAAGACTATTTACGGATATTGCGGTATTTTCGTTTCTCTGCGTGGTACGCAGATACCAGCGCTGGTTTCGACCCAGAGGCTTTGGCGGCGATTGCATCAAATGTCGTCGGGTTAGAGACGCTCTCAGCGGAACGTATTGGTGCTGAGATGAAAAAGCTTGTGGCCGCCCCCGATCCGGCCCCTGCGATCGCAGCTATGCGACAGACTGGGGTTTTAAATGCTATTTTACCTGGGTCCGATGATGCTTGGTTAAGCATGGTCGTACATTTTGAAACACTGTTAGACTTGCCCCCCGATTGGCGATTACGACTAGCAGCCATAGGCGGGTCCGATGTCACAGCACGTCTTCGCCTTGCCAAAACAGATACAAGGTATCTAGTACTATTGAAGGGAGCGGCCTTTGGTGCACAGACCATTGCTGAGGTGGCTTATCGTCATGGTGTCACCGTGGCAAAGGCGATTGTCATATTGCGGGCCTGCATGTCTGAACAGCCGCCAAGTTTGTCTGTGTTAGAGACTATTAATAAAGGTTCTGAAGCTCGGTTGCCTATTCGCGCTGTTGATCTGATGCCGCGATATACTGGTGCGGCACTGGGGCAACGGCTGGCTAACTTGGAAAGATTCTGGATAGAATCCGGGTTCACCGCAACACGCGACGTGCTTCTGCAGCTGCCTGAATCCTAAACCGTAAGTTGTTATCTAGCCATAAAGCTTTCTATACTGACGCTTTAATCCCCTTCAGCAGGTGCTCATGTTTCGGTTTTTCGAAAATCTAGTTGACCCCTATGTGGAATACACCCAGCAAGACGCGCCGCCCAAAAAGCTTTGGCCGTTTTTTCGCGTGTATAGTGAGCCATTTAAAAAGGTATTCATTCTAACGGG
>DRFG01000181.1 GCA_011050655.1 Roseobacter sp. | reverse complement strand
TCGCCATATGAAGCGAGAGAAGTACAGTGAAGATGATCAACCTATCGACCCTAACGTGGATTAAACACCGCGTGTTGTAGTGCCTTCCATCTGGGGTGAGTGCTTGGGAATGTGGGCCAGGTTCGACTATGTCAGTTGATCACCATAGAAAGGAGGGCAGGTTGGTGTTCAGGTCAGGCGGCTGCTTAATAAGTCACCGGATTTCGCCAAGATCGGGTAACCGACCATAGAAAAGGATGTGTTGACCTGTTTGAGCGACCGCAGCGTTTCTTGATGAATGCTGCTGGTTTCAATGCTCTCAGCCAGCCCATCGCGCAGCCGGCCAAGGTGATTACGCTGCAATTTTTGCTCGACGGCGCGTACTTTTTCTTTGGCTTCCACAAGATCGCGCGCCTCGGCTGGATTCTGGTTCATCATGACGTTAAGCGCCAAATGGACGTTGCTTTGGACCCGATCCATAAAATCATTTATCTCCTGACGCCCTACCTCAGAGAATGCGACACCCTCTGTATCAAGCCGTTTGGCAAGCTGAAGCAAACTGCGCGCGATCGTGTCAGAGGCGGCTTCAAGCGCGGCGGAGATGGCCGCAAGTTCCATTGATCGTTTGCCCAAATCAGCATCCAGCCCGGCGCGACCAAGCTGCGCGAGATAGAGCTTAACCTCGAAGTGTATGGATTTTATCGCTTGATCCTGTTCCTTTACAGCCTTTGCGGCGGCGCTGTCCCATTTGACATAAAGCGGGCCAACCGCATTCAGCATACCTTCGATTTTTTGCCCCATCCTCAGCAGCTCGCGGGCGGTTGAATCGAGGCCGCGTCGCGGCCGGTCAATCGCGTTGGGATCAAGCGCGCTGATTTCAACAAGAGCGCCAGTTTCAGCGTCAGGGGCACTGCTGACGAAATGCGCACTAAGCCGGGACAGCGGGTGGATCAGACCCAAGGCAGACACCGCAAGCAGGAGGTTGAACACCAGATGCAGGTTGATAGCCTGGCGGCTTGCATCAGACCCTAATAATCGTAATAGACTAGGATTCTGGGACACGACCAGCAGGATGATAACCGCGCCTCCTCCGCGCAAGAAAAGGTTCGCTACGATCATCTGGCGGGCAGGGGCGGGCGAGGCTAACGTAAGGACGTAGGCAATGAATGCGCCACCCAGATTAGCACCCAAGACCATCGCAGCGGCACCTTCTACTGGTAGCAATGACTGTGCGGCGAGTGTCACGAATAACAGCACTGCCGCGACGCTGGAATGCACTGCCCAAGCGAACAGGGCACCCACCGCGAAGGCGGACACCAGATCGCGACCGAGATAGGCCATCACGGCCCTGGTACCTGTGCTGCCGACCATTGGCGCGGTTGCTTCGCGGATCATGTCCAACGATAGAAAGATTAACGCCAGTCCGATCATGATGCGCCCGGATTGGCGCACAGTCCCCGAATTGCCGCGCTGAAACAGCACCACACCGCCGAGTAAGAGCAGCGGGATGAGAAATGACTGCTTGATCAGCAGGATTTGCGAGACAATAGCCGACCCTAAGTCGGCCCCAAGCAGGATCGCAAGGCCGATCGCTGGAACCAGGCTGCCCTTGGCGACGAAATTGGCCACCAACACCGCCACTGCGGTCGAGCTTTGCAAGAAGATCGCCGCCAACGTACCCGTGCCCGCGGCAAGCAAGCGGCTGTCGGATGCCCGGCGCAGCGATTGACGTAACTGGGTGGCGAATGCACGTTCCACGCCGGTCCTGACCAGCCGTACGGCCCAAATCAGCAGTGCTGCGGCCCCGGCGATGTGGAGCAGAAACGATATAAGTGTTGGCTCTTGCAGGGACATACTTTCGGATTTGGATAAAGCGGGTTGTAAGGTGGCTTTGCCTTTAGGCTTGTACTTAACAGGTTTATTGCGGTTTGCCATATAGCGATGAAACTTGCCTGTCAGTGCACCCCATGCATCGGGCTTCGTTGAGTTTGATCAATCATCTGTTTTGGTGTGCTGTAAGGAATATTTGCGCTTTGATATGGGGCTCATCTGGGCATCACATCTGAACAAGGCAACAGATTAATATAGTGTCATCAAGCTGTTACACAAATCCTGCAAGAGGTGCCTTGTAACTGATATGAATGAGCAGTTGCCAGCAGCATGAAACAGCCACTACGCTGGCGAAGCTAATCAACTGGGGGAGACTCGATATGATGATAAGAAACACAATAGTGGTGTCTGGGCTTGCGGCCATGGTGTCTGCGGCACCTGCATTTGCCCAGACTGAGGTTGAGTTCTGGCACGCCTTTACCGGGCGTCTTGGCGAACTGGTGGCCAAACAAGTCGAGACATTCAACGAATCGCAATCCGACTATGTCGTCAAAGCCACGCACAAGGGCAACTACTCGGAAACATTGAATGCGGGTATCGCCGCCTTCCGCGCAGGCGAGCAGCCAGACATATTAATGGTGTTCGAGGTCGGTACAGCGACGATGATGGCCGCGAAAGGCGCGATCAAGCCGGTGTATGAAGTCATGGCCGATGCGGGCGCTGATTTCAATCCGGATGATTTTATCGGGTCTGTCAAAGGATATTACACCACCAACGACGGCCAAATGCTTTCGCTGCCGTTCAATTCCTCCACTCCGGTGCTTTGGGTAAACCGCGACGCTTTGTCAGCTGCTGATATCGACCCGGATGTTGATCTGAGCACATGGGAAAACGTCGGCGGCGTGCTGGACAAGTTGAAGGCATCTGGCAATGCGTGCCCTCTGGTTACAGCGTGGCAAAGCTGGATTCATCTGGAAAACCTCAGTGCCTATCACAATGTGCCGTTTGCGACCAAAGCCAATGGCTTTGGTGGGTTGGATACAGAACTGGCCCTGAATGGACCGGTGCAGGTCAAGCACATCCAGACGATGGGTGATTGGGCCAAGGACGGTAAATTCATCTATGCGGGTCGCCGAAACGAAAGCGGCGCAAACTTCCGTAGCGGAGAATGTGCTCTCTTCACCGAAAGCTCTGCCGGTTATGCTGGCATCAAAGACGAGGCCACATTTGATTTTGACGTGCGCCCATTGCCATATTGGTCAGATGTAGAGGGAGCACCGCAAAACACCATCATCGGCGGGGCATCATTGTGGGTCATGGCCGGACAGTCGGACGAGGAATATAAAGGCGTTGCTACATTCCTGAACTTTCTGTCTTCTCCTGAAATCCAGGCAAAATGGCATCAGGACACCGGGTATCTGCCGATCACACAAGCCGCAGCCGATCTGACGCGCGAGCAGGGGTTCTATGAGAAAAACCCCGGCACCGATGTAGCAGTCACGCAAATGACGACGAATGCTCCTACCGAGAACTCAAAAGGCCTGCGTCTGGGATCCTTCGATCAGATTCGCGGCATTATCGACGAGGAACTGGAAGCGGTCTGGGCTGGCGACAAGGACGCGCAGACAGCGCTAGACTCGGCCAAGAAACGTGGCGACGAACTGCTGCGGCGCTTCGAACAAGCCAACCGTTAAAGGAGCAGCCGCGCCCATTTAATTGGGCGCGGCGTCACCAATGGAAAAGCGCGTCACTTTCAAAGGCATCTGGTTGCCACTACTGCTGGTGTTACCCCAGCTGGTGATTACTGCCGTCTTCTTTTTCTATCCTGCGGGGCAGGCGGTTTATCAGTCGCTGTTCATTCCAGACCCGTTTGGCCTGTCGATGCAATGGGTGGGACTGGGCAATTTCGAATATCTTTTGGGCAACGCCTATTACCGGGCGAGCTTTGTGACGACGGCAATTTTCTCTATCGCTGTGACCGTCGTTTCTATGGGGGTCGCGCTGTATCTGGCCGTATTGGCAGACAGGTTGATTAAGGGGTCGGGCGTATATCGGACCCTACTGATCTGGCCCTATGCTGTCGCCCCGGCGGTCGCCGGTGTGCTGTGGCTTTTCATGTTCAATACGCGCGTGGGTGTTATCACATGGTATCTGGGGGTGTTGGGCTATGACTGGAATCATGTTCTGAACGGCGAAGAAGCAATGGGCCTTGTCGTCGTTGCCTCGGCTTGGGGGCGCATCAGCTATAACTTTCTGTTTTTCCTGGCGGGCCTACAGGCCATCCCAAGAAGTGTGATTGAAGCCGCCGCAATCGACGGCGCACGGTTTTGGACACGCTTTCGGACGATCGTTTGGCCGCTGCTTTCACCCACCACGTTCTTCTTATTGGTCGTGAATATCGTTTATGCATTCTTTGAGACCTTCGGTGTGATCCACACGATCACCGGAGGGGGGCCACAGCAGGCGACGACAATTCTGGTCTACAAAGTGTTTTCGGACGGTTTCGTGAGCCAGGACCTTGGGTCTTCGGCGGCCCAATCGGTGATCTTGCTGGTGATCGTCGGTGCGCTGACCATCTTGCAGTTTAAATACATCGAACGCCGGGTGCATTACTGATGGCGGGCATGGTTGAAAAACGCGGGGCAGGGTATTGGATGACGCATCTAGGCTTGATTATCGGCCTGTTGTTTATCTTCTTTCCGATATGGCTGGCCTTTGTCGCATCTACGGTGTCGCAGCCCGAGATCGTGAAGCCGCCTATGCCGCTACTGCCGGGCGATCAGTTTTTTGAAAACTACCGTAAGGCGTTGTTTTCGGGCATCAACGCGCCGGTTGCGTTGATGATGCTGAATTCTATGGTGATGGCACTGGGGATCGCGTTCGGAAAAATCGTGATCTCGCTATTGTCGGCCTTTGCCATCGTCTATTTCAAATTTCCGGGTCGGCGTCTGTTTTTCTGGCTCATTTTCCTGACGCTGATGCTGCCGGTTGAGGTGCGGATCGTGCCAACTTATCAGGTTGTCGCGAACTTTGGGATGCTCAACAGTTACTCCGGTCTGATCTTGCCACTTATTGCCAGTGCAACGGCGACATTTCTATTTCGTCAGTTTTTCATGACCGTTCCGGATGAACTGGCCGAAGCCGCCCGCGTTGACGGGGCGCGGCCCATGCAGTTTTTCTGGGATATCCTTCTTCCCATGAGCCGCACCAACATCGCGGCTTTGTTCGTTATCCTTTTTATCTACGGCTGGAACCAGTATCTCTGGCCGCTCTTGATTACCACCGACCCTTCGATGAATACGATTGTCATGGGCATCAAACAAATGTTCCCCTCTGGCGATGATATTGCGGATTGGCCGGTGATCATGGCCACCTCCATTCTGGCGATGATTCCGCCGGTGATCGTGGTGATCAGCATGCAAAAGCTGTTCATCCGCGGGCTTGTAGACAGCGAGAAATAGAATATGGCGACAGTCAGCCTGAACGGCATCAAGAAGACCTTTGGCAAAACCGATGTGATCCACGGCATTGACGTCGAGATCGAAGATGGTGAATTCATCGTTATCGTTGGGCCGTCCGGCTGTGGGAAATCGACCCTATTACGTATGGTTGCGGGGTTGGAAACCGTAACCGAAGGCGAGATACGGATCGCAGGGGCGCGGGTAAATGACCGCGAACCCATGGATCGGGATATCGCGATGGTGTTCCAGAATTACGCGCTTTATCCGCATATGTCGGTTTTCGATAACATGGCTTATGGGCTCAAGATCGCAGGCACCCCGAAAGCCGAGATTGCCGAACGGGTGAACGAGGCCGCCACTTTGCTGCAATTGTCCGACTATTTGCATCGCCGTCCGCGGGAATTATCGGGTGGGCAGCGCCAGCGTGTCGCCATGGGGCGGGCTATTGTTCGAAAACCGTCGGTGTTCTTGTTTGATGAACCGCTTAGTAATCTTGACGCAAAGCTGCGGGTGCAGATGCGGCTAGAGATCAAACAACTACAGCGTCGCCTTGGAGTAACGTCGCTATATGTTACGCATGATCAGGTCGAGGCGATGACGCTGGCGGATCGGATGATTGTGATGAATGGCGGTCGCGCCGATCAGATTGGTGCACCGCTAGAGGTTTATGCCAACCCGCAGACCGAATTCGTGGCGGGTTTTATTGGGTCGCCGCCAATGAATTTCCTGCCTTCTGATATCGAAGCAGACGCACCCGACGGCGCAAGAACGCTTGGGGTGCGGCCCGAACACTTGCGGATCGCGTCCAGTGGCACCCCTGCTACTGTTGTCTATAGCGAAGCGCTTGGCGCGGAAACACTGGTGCATGTTTCATTGCCACAGGGTGGACAAGCGACTGTGCGCCAAGACGCAACGATGCCGCTGCCGGCCGAAGGCACCGCAGTGCACCTGGAGTGGAACGCCACAGACCGGTTTTTCTTTGATGCAGATGGCCGTAGAAATTGACCCTATCATAGGGAATGAGCGACTATCTTGGTGCTGTTGTACGGCGTAAATTACTTGAACGATATTTAGGGGCGAAGCCGCTGTTTGCCCCCAACAGCAAATATTACCAAAGCGCAATGTTGGCTACAGAGGGCCGACATACACGTTCCCTATCTCTTGTGTATCGAACGACACGGTGTCGTACCGAGCAAAGGAGAGTAACAATGAAACGTTCCATAATTATCGCTGCTGCAACCACCGGACTGATTGCCCTATCGGGTGCGACTTATGCGGCTAACAGCAATGAAACCAATGATGCCAGCGAACTGTCACAGTTTCTGGGGCAAAACCCAGCTATGCAGGATCTAATTGCGCCGGTCGAAAAAGCGACCGGGGGTAAGGTTGTCGGCATGGAAATGAACGACGAGCCCGGAGGCATGAAAATGGCAGAAGTGGACGTAAAAATGCCTGACGGATCGGAAAAGGAATTCATGGTGGATATGAATACCAAGGCGGTGTCAGCGTATAAGGAAGATCAGGATAAAGGCGATCAGAACGGTGAGATGGAAGGCGAAAACGAAGCCTCTGAAAGCAACTAATCGCTTGTTCTATCCAGTTAGATAAGTGTCTGTGTGGCCCATTAGGGCCACACAGTTAAAAGGGTTTGTCACCAACGGCGAAACCATACAACACTAGGCGCGTTTTTTATCAAACCGATGCGACAGGTAGACAAAGAAAATGATCAGAAGTAACGACACCAAGGATGCCCAGTAGGTACCCAAGGCCAGCCCGCCTTTATTCAAAGGTTTGGTCATCAAGTCGCCAAAGGTTGCGCCGAAGGGGCGGGTAAAGACAAAGGCTATCCAAAACAGCGCGACTTCGTTCATCGCTTTGGTATAATGCAGCAGTAGAACAACTGCGATTACGCCCATCGTGACCATCGCACCCTGAACATAGCTTAGGTTCACGACATCGACCAGAAAATCGCCAAATGCCGTCCCCAAACTGTTTGAGAACAACACCGCAATCCAAAAGGTGATTTCCGCATCCTTGCGGATAATAGGGTCGACGCTAAGGTTGCCGTCGCGCATGTACCAGACTGCCAAGGTCGCAAGCAAGCCGGTGAGCAAAATGGCTGACCCCCACACATATCCAAGGCCGAAGGTGCGATCCATCATGTCGGATATTTCAGTACCCACCATGGTGGTTCCGACTATGGCGGCCCAGAACAACGCCGGATGATATTTGTCCGCACGGATCTGAAAGAATAACACTGTCACAAGAAACGCACCGGTTATGCCAAGCCCCACGACGTACCCGAGGTTGAGGGTCTGAGCCAGCATATCGCCTGACATCTCTCCCAGCGTGGTCGCAATGATCTTGATGATCCAAAAAAAGATCGTCACTTCGGCGATCTTGTTCATTGTTGATTTAGTCGAGGTCATATTTGCTCCGAAGTAGGATCGTTAAAGTACTGTTTGGTAATAGGGGTGCCGTATCATGTGCCTGAACGGTGCGCATTTCCAAGGAATTACTATTTGGTAATAATGCAGGCTGCACCGATAACAGTAGCGTTACCTGAGTCAATAACGCTAAAGCGATGCCGGTTTTAGCAACCCACGCAAAGTTATTGAAAGAAGCGCGTTTCGTGTTCTTTAGACGATTTTTGAAAGGCCCAATTTCTGCTGGCAAAAAAGGTGCCTACCGCCGCTGTGCCAGTGGAGAACACAAGGGCAAGGATCTGCGGCACCCCCCCTGACCATACGAGCACGGCTAGAAGCGCTTCGTTGGCGATGAAGCCACCGCATGCCACGATCGAGAACCGCTTTAGCGACGTCACTATGTCGGCTTCCTGATCGGAAAAGGAAAAACCGTAGTGACCCATGAAGCTGACCACAAACGCGATCACGAATGAAACGGGGTTGGCGGCCAAAGCAGGCCAGCCCGAATGAATGAGGGTGACGCCAATCAGCATGTGCACCAACGTAGCCAATGCACCGACCAAACCAAACCGTAAAAACTGCCTGAATATCATCGCTGAACCTGCATACGGGGGTGGGTTTCAGCGACGATAAAGCCGGGGCGGCCTTTGACTTCGGTAAAGACCCGCGCCAGATATTCCCCAAGCACGCCGATTGAGATTAGTTGTATTCCGCCCAGAAAAAGGACGGCCACCGCAAGCGTTGACCAGCCAGGGACGTCGACACCAAATACCATCGTTTTAACGACGATCCAAAACCCATAGATGATGGAAAGCGCGGCGATACCCAGACCGATCAGGGTCCAAATACGCAGCGGCCAACTGGTGAACGATGTCATGCCGGTCAAGCCATGTTTCAACAATCCGCCCAAGCCGAAACTCGATTTTCCTGCACCGCGCGGCTCAAGCTCTATCGGGACCGCTATGGAGCGAAAGCCGACCCAGCCGTAAAGACCCTTCATAAAGCGGTTCTTTTCGGGAAGGTTGCACAGCTCTTGCACCACCTTGCGGTCCATAAGCCTGAAATCCCGTGCATCGGCGGGAATATCCGCGTCACTTCCTAAATTCAGCAGCTTGTAGAAAATGCGGGTCAACAGCCGTTTCAGCACCGTTTCGTCGTTCCGGTGGGCCCGAACCGCATAGACCACATCGTACCCGTCGGCACGATGTTGCAACATGACGCGTAAATGGCATAGCGGTTCCTGCAAATCGGCATCAAGGATCACCACAGCCATGCCTTTTGATGCTTCGAGACCGGCCATTATAGCCTGCTCTTTGCCAAAATTTCGCGATAACCGTAACAGCCGCAGGGGCATATCGGCACCCGCATCCTTGCTTTTCTGGAATGTCTGGTCCGAACTGCCGTCATCAACGATAATGATCTCGAATGACCCAACCAGCTTTCTTGCCTCTTGATCGATACGCCGGATTGTCTCGGCAATATTACTTTCTTCGTTAAATGCGGGAACAACAAATGAAAGCTCTGGCCGGACATGGTGCCCAGAAAACAGGGTTTCATCGGTTTCAGACAAGCGCGAGATTTTCATCAGTTTTTTCCATTCTGGGGGGCTTCGGCCAATAGCGTGTAGCGCCCGAAAACCCCGATGGTTGTGAAACGGTCACCCAAGATCGGGGCAACTTCGGCCAGAGCTTCGGTATTGACCGCCACCGCATCGGTGATGCTGTTGCCTGCTAGGGCGCTCAGCACAGTTTGGTCTGTGGTGACGCGAGCCTGACCTTGGGTGTAGAATTCGGCCGAATAGCTACGTCCGCCCCAGTAGGTGAGGCGGATGTTCTGATCGATCTGGGTAGCCTGAGCCACCAGTGCCTGTTGAGATTTCAGGTGCAATGTTTTGGGCGAAAAGCGAACAAGCAGAGTGGTGGTCAAAAAAAGAACCGTCATGCTGCCAACAGCCAGACCGAATATGGTTTTGGCAGTCACGCGTGGCCCGCCTTGGATCGTTGCCCACAATGAGACCAACAAAAGAGCTGACGCGGGGATACCGGGCAAGACATAGGCGGCCAAAATGTTAGCGGCAGGAGTGAAAAGTAGCATAGGTGCAATCGCCCAGAGGAGCAGATAGCTGTGCCAGCCCCGCGAACCCGCGTTGACCACCTCAGCAATCGCTTTTGGACGCAACAGTAACCACGCCGCAAAGCCGGTCCATGGTAAGAATGCCCCCAGCCAGTATATCCAGATCAGACCTTTTGCGCGCGCATGTCCCGACCCGTACAGATCGCCCTTCCATCCCGACACCGTGAAGCGTTCAAAATGTTCCCCGACGATGAAATAACGCAAGAAACCAGGAGTCTTCACTTCGGCTGCAACGTACCACGGCAGCGTAAGCGTCACTAAGATGACCGTGCCCCAGATCCAGGGCAGGCCGGAAAGCAGCGTCCAGCGACGGCCAATTACAACCCAAAGACCGATAGGCATTAGGGTCAGGACAGTGGCAGTTGGGCCTTTGGCCAACAATCCGATCGCAAGACCGACAAAGAATAAATATCCCCATACTTTGCTTGCCGAACGGTCCGTCACGCGGGTGTAAAAGGCAACCATGCTCAGGGTGGTACCCAAAACCATCACCATGTCGGTCATAACAAAAGCCGACGCACCGAAAAACAGAACAGAGCTGAAAACGACCACCATGACCACCATGGCCTGATGACCGCCTACGTGGCGTTTCATAAATGCGCCGCTTAGCGCGACCACTGTCAGACCAGACAGAAATATCAAGATACGCGCGCCGAAACCGTTCACACCAAACAATTGCATGCCTAAGGCCGAAAGCCAGGTATGTAGCGGTGGCTTGCCCCAAAATGGTACGCCATAGTCGAATTGTGGTGTAATCCAATCGCCGGTTTCAAGCATCTTGCGTGCAATTTCAGCGTATCTTGCTTCGGTCGTATCCGTGAATGGCATCCACCACATCAATGCAAAACGCATCACAGCCAATGCCACAAGAGCGCCAAGCAGAAAGCGGCGATCAGCCAAAGAAAGCCGGAACGGCAGGAGCGGTCGCGATGGCAATGTCCGCACGGTTACGGTGGTGTCGAGCATGGTCGTGGAGGCCTCTTGATGCGTTGCCCAACCGATTAATCCTTATGGCCTGACCTGTGGGTGTTCGCGGCTATACCGATTGGTAATATTCCCACCATGGCGGATCGGGTATTTTCCCGGTATCCTTCTGACAAGATTTGAAAGTGGAAAACATGCGTGTATTGATCGTGGAAGATGACCAGGAAACCGCAGACTACATCTGCTCCAGCTTGCGCGAACTGGGGCATGTTTTCGAGCACGCGGCGGATGGCAAAACGGGCTTTCTAAGCGCCCTTGATAGCGATTTTGATGTTATGGTTATTGATCGGATGTTGCCGGGGCTTGACGGTTTGTCGCTGGTCAAATCCATACGCGGTGCGGATGTCGAAACCCCGATCCTTTTTCTGAGCGCGATGGGGGGGATCAATGATCGCGTCGACGGGCTGGAGGCAGGTGCCGATGATTATCTAGTCAAGCCTTTCGCGTTTTCAGAGCTGTCAGCCCGGCTTGCTGCATTGGCACGCCGACCTCCGATGCAGTCCGAGGAAACCAAGCTTCAGATTGCGGACCTAGAAGTCGATTTGATCAGACATACGGTGGTGCGGGCAGGGGTCGCAATCCAGCTTCAGCCACGCGAATTTCGTCTATTGGTATATCTTATGCGGAATGTCGAACGGGTCGTCACCCGCACCATGCTTTTGGAAGGGGTCTGGGAGTTTCACTTTGACCCCAAGACCAACGTTGTTGAAACCCACATCAGTCGATTGAGAAACAAGATCGATCGGCCCTTTGACCGGCAGTTGATCCACACCGTACGCGGATCGGGGTATAGCATGCATGCATAAGCCCGGTCGAACGTCTCTGCGTCTTTCATTGCAGTTCGCATTTCTGTACGCGATCTTGACCGCGGTCATTTTTGTGGGGGCATATTGGTTCACGAACTTTGAAGTGCGTGGCTGGTTACGCGGTCAAATGGTTTCTGACCTGTCCATTCTAACAGACATCTATGAGAAAAACGGCAAGGATAACTTGATCCAAAGCGTGAATATCATGGCCGCAGTAAACTTTGAGAATTCAAGAATCCTGCAATTGGTGTCGGGCGATGGCAGCATATTGGCGGGCAATATCAATGAGCTTACAGTGCCGATAACCGATGGTTATGTGTCTGTTGAAAAGATTCAGATCGAAGGAGCTCATTCGGCTGAGATTTCAGGTTATTGGGTTTCTCAGAACCCTATCGGCCCCTACATTCTAGTTCAGGGTACCGGCAATCATGTGATAGCAGAAGTGCTGGAAGCGTTGGGTCTAACCCTTGTGGCGGGGTTCCTTCTTATATTGGCACTAGGGGCTTTGGTCGGGGTATGGGTGGGCCGCCTGACTGAAGAACGCATAGAAACGATATCTGGAACATTGGAGAAGGTATCCGCTGGTGTGCTTTCCGCACGGGTGCCCACAAGAGGGGGGTCGAACGACGATCTTTCCCGTGTTTCCGTCAGTATAAACGAAACCTTGGAAAAGCTTGAGAATTTGGTAGAGAGCCAAGTTCAAATTTCCAATGATATCGCTCATGATCTTCGCACCCCATTGCAACGGTTGCGGCAGCGTCTTGAAAAGATGTCGAATGAAAGGACCGTCGACCCGCAAAGCGCAGTAGCAGCACTTGAACAAACCGAAGATATCATCAGCACGTTTAACGCATTGCTGCGCATTGCCCAGATAGAAGCAGGGGACCGACGCGAACGGTTTCAGCAAACCGACTTGGGCAAGCTGGTCACGAATGTCTATGAAGCGTTTGAGCCGTCCGCCGAGGAAGTCGGCCAGAGTATAGAGCTGGACGCTCCGCCGGTCCCGGTTTTTGTCTGGGGGGACCCTGACCTTTTGATGCAGCTCATCTCAAACCTTGTGGAAAACGCGCTACGTCACACTCCGGCAGGTACCGCGATACGCATTGCCGTTTCAGGCGCAGCCGACAGCGCGACATTTACGATTTCCGACAATGGTCCCGGCATAAGCTCCGTGGACCGCGGCAAGGTGTTCAGGCGGTTTTATCGGGGCGAGAAGAGCCGCACATCCGGGGGCAACGGGTTGGGGTTAAGCTTGTGCAAAGCCATTGCGGAGTTGCATCACGCCACCATCCGTTTGACGGATAATGACCCCGGCCTGCGGATCGACATCCGCTTTGCGACTAACCAAAAGTGACGGCCGCCCTTCGCTGTTGCGGGTTCCTTCCGGACGGGCAGGGGGCGATATTAAGTTCAGCATCACACCGACCCTACTTTATCAGCAGTGACCGTATTTTTGTGCCGCATGGTGTTTGTTGGCCGCCCGCTCGAATTCTAGTGTCGAGTGGGTTATGCCGAATTCCTCTTCCAGACGCTGTTTTATTGCTTGTTTGATATCATCCAGTTCGTCCCAACGGTGATCGTCAATTACAACATGGGTGTCGAGCGCTGCTTGGTCTTCCTGCATCTGCCAGAAATGAGCGTGATGCACTTCTTCTACGCCATCTATATCTTCGACAGCGGCCAATACTGCATCAATGTCGATATCAACCGGGCTACCCAACATAAGCGTGTGGATAGGCCCGCCAATTTCTGTAACCGCCAACCACAGAATATACGCCGCGATGCCAATCGTAATCGCCGGGTCAACCCAGCGAATATCATACAGCAAAATCAGAACCCCACCGATGATAACGGCGACAGAGGCCAATGCATCGCTTAGGTTGTGAAGGAACAATGCGCGGATGTTTACGCTGCCTTTCTGCATCGAATAGGTGAGTAGCGCGGTAAGTGTATCAACGGCCAGTGCTACGCCACCAAGGATAACAACGGCCCACCCCGCAACCTCGGGGGGGTCGATAAGGCGCATGCCGCCTTCATATACAAGATATATGCCGATCATGATCAGGGAAGTGTAATTGATCAGGGCCGCGACGATCTCTACCCGGCGATATCCAAATGTCATCTTTGCGTCGGCTGGCCTACGACCGATCTTGCGTGCGCCAAAAGCGATGACAAGAGCGGCCATATCCGAGAAGTTATGGATTGCGTCAGCGATCAGCGCCAGACTTCCTGACAACAGGCCGCCAATTATCTGAACTACTGTTAGCAACCCGTTGGCCCAGATGGCAATTTTGACGCGGCGGTCGCCAGAGTCCGGGTCTATACCATGATCATGCGGCATTTTTATCTCTTAGGTTGGGTAATAATAGGTAGTGTAAGCTTGTGTAAAAGTATTGACCTGTGATCGCGTAACACCACTTGCGTGATTGTCTAATAATGATAGCCCTGTGCGGAAATAAAGCGAGAATTGCTGAAAAAAAGTTAAGCCGGAACCACTTTTCGGGCCTATCTGTCGCGTAGAACCATACGGCGATGATCATTTAATGGCAAAATCCCTTGTCTAATTTTTTCCAAACAGCGTATGAATAAACCATGAAGATTTGCGCTATCACAATGGTTTACAAGGACTACTGGGCGCTATCTCAGTGGTATACACATTACGGACGACTTGTGGGTTTTGATAATCTCTATGTTGTGGCGCATGGCCGCGACGCCTTGGTGGCACAGATGTGTCCGCGTGCCAGTGTCATCACTATTCCACGTGAACGGTTGAACGGTTTCGACCGCAACCGCGGTCAGATGTTGAACAGTTTCGCAGACGGATTGGGGCTATCCTATGATTGGGTGGTACGTACGGATGCCGATGAACTGATTTGCTTCGACCCGGCTGTTTATAGG
>DRFG01000180.1 GCA_011050655.1 Roseobacter sp. | reverse complement strand
ATTTCCGAATAGCGTTCGGCCTCGTCCAGCCAGTTCGGCCGCACCTTGACCTGCAAGAAGAGATGCACCTTGCGCCCAAGAAACTCCTCGAGCTCTTCGCGCGAAGCCTTACTCACGGATTTAATGGTTTCGCCTTTTTGCCCCAAAACGATACCTTTATGCCCATCCCGGATCACATAGACAATTTGATCAATCCGTGCCGATCCGTCTTTGCGCTCCTCCCAGTTTTCGGTTTCCACCGTTAACTGATAGGGCAGCTCTTGATGCAAGCGCAGCGTTAGTTTTTCTCTCGTCATTTCCGCTGCGATCATCCGCATCGGCAAATCGGCAATCTGATCTTCCGGGTACAGCCATGGGCCTTCGGGCACTTCGGTTGCCAGCCACTTGCGTAAGGCATCTACACCATGGCCACGCTCGGCCGAAATCATGAAAGTTTCTACGAACGGATAGCGCTCGTTGATGTCCTTGCTCAGGCCCAAAAGGACCGGCGCTTCGACGCGGTCGATTTTGTTTATCGCCAAGGCCACCTTGCCGCCTTGCCCTATATTGGCAAGCCCTTCCAAAATGCGTTCGACACCCTCGGTCACGCCCCGGTTTGCCTCAATCAGAAGAATTACGATATCGGCATCCGCCGCGCCCCCCCAGGCCGCAGCGATCATGGCCCGGTCAAGCCTGCGTCGCGGCTGAAACAAACCAGGTGTATCAACAAAAACCAGCTGGCTTTCATCCTGCATCGCAACACCGCGGATACGGGCGCGTGTGGTTTGCACCTTATGAGTGACAATTGATACTTTCGCGCCGACCATCCGGTTCAGCAGCGTGGATTTGCCCGCGTTAGGCTCACCGATCAGGGCGATAAAGCCAGCCCGGGTGGTCATGAATTCTTCTCCAATTGTGCTAATAGCGTTTTTGCCGCAGATTGTTCAGCTTGGCGTTTGGATGGTGCGACAGCAACAGCATTCTGTCCATTTTCGACCTGTACCCTTATGGTAAACAACGGCGCATGGTCCGGCCCCTGCCTGTCGGTCTGCACATATGCCGGAGGCGGGAAGCCTCTTGCTTGCGCCCATTCCTGCAATGCTGTCTTTGCATCACGCGCATCTTGTTTGACCGTGTGAATACGGTCGCTCCACAACCTCAAGATCAAGTCTTTGGCCGCCGAGAACCCCGCATCCATATAAACTGCGGCGATAATGGCCTCAATTGCATCCCCAAGCAAAGCTTGCTTGCGGCGCCCGCCGGACAGCATCTCGGACCTCCCCAACCTGAGGACAGTCCCTATTTCTATTTCGCGCGCGACATCAGCGCAGGTTTCCTTGCGGACCAATGCGTTGAATCTGGGGGCCAATTGACCCTCGGTGGCACCCGGATCAAGCAAAAGCAATGCTTCAGCCATCACCAGCCCCAACACCCGGTCGCCAAGAAATTCCAGACGCTGGTTGTCATCCCGATTGGCCGACGACATCGACGCATGCGTCACGGCGCGAGTCAATAATTCGGGCTTGGTAAAGTGATACCCGATACGGCTTTCAAAAGCCTTGAGATCCGCGCTCAGCTTCACTTGATTGCTTTGAAAAAACGGTCGCTGCGCCACGTCCAGAAAAACAGCATTGACCGGCCTGCCGAACTGAATACGATCCGGTCGGCGCGGCCGATAAGATTTTCGAACGGCACAAAGCCGACCCCGCCCGCCAATTGGGCAAGACGGCTATCAGCCGAATTATCGCGGTTGTCACCCATGAAAAAATAATTCCCCTCAGGCACTGTATAGATCCCGGTATTATCGGACGCCTGGTTGCCAATATTCAAGATCGCGTGTTCGACCCCATTGGGCAATGTTTCAATCTGGCGGGATTTCTTGCACTCGCCGCCTTCGCCTACTGCACCATTCTCACAACGTGGGCGCATACCTTGGGGGCCTTGTCTCGTCATTTCTTCGCTAAATACACCATCATCGCGCAGTTTGACGGCTGTCCCATTAATACTGACCACGCCATCGGTAACTTTTATCTTGTCACCAGGCAGACCGATCAATCTTTTGATATAGTCGCGCCCGGAGACAGGATGGCGGAACACGACAACATCACCGCGTTCGGGCTCTGACCCAAACAACCTTGTATTATCTCCGTCAAATACCCCGCAAACATCTTTTGCATCCACCTCAATCCCAAATCGCGGGATCATTATGCTGGGGCAGGACGCATAGGAATATCCATAAGCCATTTTATTCACGAAAAGGAAATCACCAATCAAAAGGGTCTCTTTCATCGACCCCGATGGAATCCAGAATGGCTGAAAGAAAAGTGTCCGAAACACGCCCGCGATCAACAGTGCATAGACGATTGTTTTGATGGTTTCGACAAATGCGTTGCCGGTCTTTTCCTTGGCGGCCATAGGGGCGCTCCTGATAATCTGTTTGATGGCTACATGCGGGCACCATCAGCGCGAGTCAAGCAAAGCCATGCCTGTGCACGCCCCTGACAGAGCACGATGCCACCGTTAAGGTGTTTTTAACATTGTAGGCACTGCTTCAATCACCACAAAAGCCTGCGCCCACGGATGATCATCGGTTAATGTGACATGGATTATTGCTTCGTGCCCGGCCGGTGTCATTCGCTCCAGACGTTCTGCCGCCCATCCTGTAACCTCCATCACGGGTTGGCCAGTATGCAAATTGCTAACGGCCATGTCCCGCCAGGCTATTCCCATCCGCAGCCCGGTACCAAGCGCCTTGGAACAGGCTTCCTTGGCGGCCCAACGTTTTGCATAGGTTCCTGCTATATCGTGACGACGTTCTGCCTTTTGTTGTTCAACTTGCGTAAACACCCGGTTCCGAAAGCGGTCACCAAAGCGGTCGAGCGTCCCTTGGATACGCTCTATATTGGCCAGATCAGTTCCGACACCTAAGATCATAGGAATGCCCTTGCTCTTTTTGTGCTCAGATAAGTCTTCATACCCAGACCACGGCTTGCACTTTTATGCACTTGCTACCCGACAAATTTTCTAATCAGCACGCGCGTCATCCATCAGTCGGCGCATCTCGTGTATCGCTGGGCCAAGACCTAGAAAAATCGCCTCGCCTATCAGAAAATGCCCAATATTCAGTTCTTGCACCTGAGGAAAGGCTGCGATGGGTGACACTGTGTCATATGTGAGACCATGGCCCGCATGGATTTCCAGACCAAGTTCATGCCCATAACTTGCCATTTCCTCAAGCTTTTGCAGCTCCTTTTGCGCTTCTTCCCAATGCCCTTCAGCAAATGCATCACAATAGGCCCCTGTGTGTAATTCGATAACCTCGGCACCTATTCGATTTGCCGCCTCGATTTGACGCAGGTCAGCGGCAATAAAGATGCTGACGCGACAGCCAGCTTCGCGCAAAGGCGCAATGAAATGGGCCAAGCGGTTTTCCTCGCGTGCGACTTCTAGCCCGCCTTCTGTTGTACGTTCTTCGCGCTTTTCTGGAACAAGGCAAACCGCATGAGGTTTGTGGCGCAGTGCAATAGTTTGCATTTCTTTCGTCGCCGCCATCTCAAAGTTCAACGGCACGTTTAGGACTTCTTGCAACCCTTCGATATCTGCGTCGGTTATATGGCGGCGGTCTTCTCGTAGATGGGCGGTGATGCCGTCAGCGCCAGCCTCCTGCGCAGCACGCGCTGCTCGTAAAGGGTCGGGATAGGCACCACCACGAGCATTTCTGACCGTAGCTACATGGTCAATGTTAACTCCGAGCCTAAGCTTACCTTGTGCCGCCATGATCTTTCCCTTCTCGTAATGACCGCTCTGCACTACGTTTTGCTTCAGCCTTCGCCGCAGCCTTTTTCTTGAGCGCTTCAAATTTAGCCTTTATCACCCCACTGCGGCGTTTTTGATATGCGCGCAACAACGGAACCGACAGATAATAGGCGATCGTCGCACAAATCATTCCGGGAACGATACCCCCGATAAGATACGGATAGAACACCTCTCGCCAAAACACTGCAAGCCCAGTCCAGTCCATTTCACGGCTCGTAAATATTGCCACGACATTTCCCAAAAGATCATGACCAGCGTCAAAAAATTTGCCGCCGAATGATCGGTTCTCACCTTCCACCATCGTGGTTCCGAGAATCCAGTGGCCCATTGAAAGTGATGATATACCGATAGGAACATAGGTAAGCGGATTACCGAAAAAAGTGCCCATTAACGCCGCAAGAAGGTTGCCGCGCATTAGCCGCGAGATTAATGCCGCGACGATAAAGTGCAGACCATAAAAAGGCGTGAAGGTGGTGAAGACTCCCGCCCAGATACCGCGTGCGATACGCTCGGGCGTATCAGGAAGCCGACGCATCCGGTGTTTCACATAGTGAAATGCACGCGTCCATCCGCCACGCGGCCACATGAACTCAGCCATGGCGCGCAATGTAGGCTTTGGATCGCGGCGTTTAAAAATCAATGGTTTTCCCTTGGCACTAAGCTGCTTGGTAGGATTAAGCGCCTTTATCGCCTTGCTTTGGCTGCTTCATATTGCGGTATCGACTGATTTCCGCCACTTCACTTTCGGCCTCCAGCGTCGGCATCAATGAATGCAGATGCTCAATGTCCCGAAGTTCAACGTGAATCAACAATCGATAAAAATCAGGTTTCCTGTCTAAGAATTCCAAGTCCGAGATATTGGCCTTTGACTGACCAATCAAGGTGCAGATCCGCCCTAACACCCCGGCCCCATTGCCGATCGTCAGATCCAGAGTGGCCCCGTAAACCGAAGGATGCGGACCATCATGCCAACGCAGATCTAACCACCGCTCGGGTTGAGCTTCGTAGTCAGATAGCCTTTCGCAGTCGATCGAATGGATGGTGACGCCCTTGCCACGATAGGTGATACCGACGATGCGTTCACCCGGCAAAGGTTCGCAACAGGGGGCGCGATCATAGGACTGGCCCGGTTCCAACCCAACAACTGCCCGTTTTTTATCGACCTGTTCACCGGGTTTCGGCTGGAGATTGGGGTAAACCGCCTGCACGATCTCGCGCCCCAATAATTCGGCTGAACCCAGCCGGGCCAACAGATCTTCGACGTCGGCAAGACGCAGGTTTCGGGCCGCAGTGCGCAAAACCTTTTCAGTTGCAGTTTTGTTCATTTGCTCAAATGCTGATCGCGCGAGCTCTCTGCCCAAGCTTACAAACCGAGCCCTATCAACTTCACGAAGGGAACGCCGGATCGCGGTTTTCGCTTTTCCGGTCGTCGCGATATCAAGCCATGTCACCTGCGGCGTCTGGCCCTGGGCCGTTATGATCTCGATGGACTGACCATTCTTGATGCGGGTCCACAGAGGCACACGCATGCCATCTATCTTGGCACCGACACAGGCCGATCCGATCCGCGTATGAATTGCATAGGCGAAATCAATAGGGGTCGCACCGCGCGGCAGCTTGACCACCTCGCCCTTAGGCGTGAAGCAAAACACCTGATCCGCGTACATCTCGAGCTTGACCGCCTCGAGAAAGTCTTCGTGATCTTCTTCCGAGTCTAACTGCTCAGTCAATTGCGCGACCCATTTGACCGGATCTACAGCGAACGGGTTACGGGTCCGAACCCCGTCGCGATACGACCAATGCGCCGCCACACCAGATTCAGCAACATCGTGCATCTGCCGAGTCCTAATCTGGACCTCGACCCGTTTGCCGTCACGCCCCGATACAGTTGTGTGGATTGACCGATATCCATTCGATTTAGGCTGGCTGATATAATCCTTGAACCGACCAGGAACCGCCCGCCAGCGTCCGTGAATAGCACCAAGCGCACGGTAGCATTCATCCTCGGAGTTCGTAATAGCCCGGAAACCATATATATCTGAGAGACGGGAAAAGGACTGCTCCTTTTCCTGCATCTTTCGCCAAATCGAATAGGGCTTCTTGGCACGGCCGAAAACTTCGGCCTCGATGCCAGCCTTTTCTAGCTCGTGGCGCATGTCGCCGGTTATCCGCTGAATTACGTCGCCAGTTTCGCGCTGCAACGTGATAAAACGCCGGATGATTGATTGCCGCCCCTCCGGGTTCAGCACCCGAAACGCCAGATCCTCAAGCTCTTCGCGCATCCACTGCATTCCCATACGGCCTGCAAGCGGCGCATAGATATCCATCGTTTCGCGGGCTTTCTGAATCTGCTTATCAGGGCGCATCGACTTGATCGTGCGCATGTTGTGAAGCCGATCAGCAAGCTTGACCAAGATCACTCGTAGATCCTTGGACATTGCCATAAAGAGCTTGCGGAAGTTTTCTGCCTGCTTAGTTTCAGTCGAATTTAACTGCAAGTTCGTCAGTTTGGTCACGCCGTCTACCAATTCGGCGACATCGCGGCCAAACATCTTTTCTACCGAGGTGAACGATGCTTTCGTATCTTCAATCGTGTCGTGAAGAAGCGCTGTAATGATCGTGGCATCATCAAGCTGCTGTTCGGTCAGAATTGCAGCAACGGCTACCGGATGGGTAAAGTAAAGCTCACCCGAGTGACGATACTGCCCTTCATGCATGCTCTGGCCATACTCAAAGGCCAGCCGAATCTGATTTTCATTTGTTTTAGGGTTATAGGCGCGGACAAGCGCGATAAGGTCGTCAGCCGTAATGTCGGCGGTGTTCATGCCTGTCCTGCCTCATTGCCCCGCAGGGCGCGGGCTTTAGCCCTGCCCCTGGGCCGCCATTAACTGCCGCAAGAGCATCTCTTCAGACATATTATCTTCTTCAGGCTTATCCTGCTCGCCACCCATGAGCAGGGCCATAGCATCTTCTTCAGGTTCATCGACCTCAATCTGGTGCTGGTTGCTTTCGATCAGACGCTCGCGAAGATCATCTGCCGATTGGGTTTCGTCAGCAATTTCACGCAGGGAAACGACAGGGTTCTTATCGTTGTCGCGATCCACGGTCACCGGGGACCCCGCAGCAATTTCACGGGCACGGTGCGCGGCAAGCATGACGAGCTCGAACCGATTTGGCACTTTATCTACACAATCTTCGACGGTGACGCGGGCCATAGGGATGCTCCAATCATGAATCCTTCAAGAAGCCGACTATTTAGAAGCCATCGTTCCAATTTACAAGGGCTTATTCCACCAGCCTCACGCCCTTTTTATCTTCCGCTGGCAAAGCGTTCAACATCTCACGTACGGATTTTTTTAATACCGGATGAACCCATTCTGGCGCAACATCTGCCAATGGCACAAGGACAAACGCCCGATCCTGCAATCTGGGATGAGGCAAAATGAGCTCGACCGGTGCTTGGTGGGCCTGTTCATTTACTGGGAGCAGTCGCCAATGTTGATATGTTTCAATATCTGGCCGAATCTCCGCCGCAACTGCCAAAAGGTCAAGATCTACAGTTCTAGGGCCCCACCGGGCCAAACGCTCGCGCCCAAACTGAGCCTCGATTCTGTGTAAAAGACTCAGAATTTGCTCTGCGCTTTGAGAAATTGAAATTTTTATTGCCGCGTTGATAAAATCTGGACCCGACCCGATAGGATATGCGTAGGTTGTATACAGACGACTGCGTGCAAGAAGCTCGACCCCTGAATTTTCTATAATTTCCATTGCTTGCAGGACAGTATCCTTGGGACCGCCGGCAACCGACAATTGATTGCTGCCCAAGGCGATCAGGGCGATGCTGCCGTTGATAGGCTGATCATTGCCACTCGCGTTATTTGTCTTCACTTGCCGCCCCTACAAAAATGCTTAGTCATACACCAATTATAGTATGTATGAATACAAAGCATTGTGAGTTTTATTCTGCATTTCACGCGCCGACATTTCGATAACGACGCATTTTAAAAGAGGTCGATAATGTTTTACAAAGACGAACGACTCGCGTTGTTCATCGACGGGTCAAATCTGTATGCTGCGGCCAAAAATCTGGGCTTCGACATAGACTACAAATTATTGCGTCAGGAGTTCATGCGCAGAGGCAAACTTTTACGTGCTTTCTATTACACAGCCTTATTGGATAGCGAAGAATATTCACCGATCCGCCCCTTAGTCGACTGGCTGAACTACAACGGCTTCACGATGGTCACGAAGCCTGCGAAAGAATACACCGACAGCATGGGCCGCCGGAAGGTGAAAGGCAACATGGATATCGAGCTGGCGGTTGATGCGATGGAGCTCGCTCCGCATCTTGACCACATCGTCATCTTTTCCGGCGATGGCGATTTCCGCCCCCTAGTAGAAAGCCTGCAAAGGCAAGGCGTACGCGTATCAGTTGTCAGCACTATCCGCAGCCAGCCTCCGATGATTTCCGACGAACTGCGCAGGCAGGCAGATAATTTCATCGAACTCGAAGATCTACGGGATGTCCTCGGCCGTCCGCCTCGGGAAGAGAGTGAGTAAAAAATAACCCGTGCCATCATTTACTGACAACACGGGCAGAAATTCTAAAAATTTTTTTCGCAGTAGCTAGTAATTAACGCTTCGGATAGCATCAGTTTACCCTAGGGAAGCGATTCGGGCCAGACGACTCTCGCTTAAATTGTTAAGATTTTGAAATTCATGGGGAAATTCTAACTATCCAAGGGAAACATGCGGTCTTCCGCAGGTTGAAAGGCGTGATTGTGACCACCCGTGGTCTGGACGCCACCGAACAGAGATCCTACCTATAGGTCATCCCAAGGAGTCACCCATGCACAAACCGCCCCTGACCTTATATCTTGCTGCTCCCCGCGGGTTCTGCGCCGGGGTCGACCGTGCCATCAAGATCGTCGAGATGGCGATCGAAAAATGGGGGGCACCCGTCTATGTGCGTCATGAGATCGTCCACAATAAATTCGTCGTGGACGGATTGCGCGACAAAGGTGCCGTGTTTGTAGAAGAACTTTCCGAATGCCCAGATGACAGGCCAGTGATCTTTTCGGCGCATGGGGTGCCTAAAGCGGTGCCTGCGAAAGCCGAAGCGCGTAATATGGTGTATGTCGATGCGACCTGTCCTTTGGTGAGCAAGGTACACATAGAGGCCCAACGGCACGCCGAAGCCGGATTGCAGATGATCATGATCGGTCACGCCGGTCACCCCGAGACCATAGGCACCATGGGGCAACTTCCCGCAGGCGAGGTGCTGCTTGTCGAAACGCCCGCCGATGTAGAAACGGTGCATGTCCGCGACCCTTCCAAGCTGGCATATGTCACACAGACCACCTTAAGCATAGATGACACCGCCGAGATCGTCGCGGCCCTGAACCGGCGCTTTCCTTCGATTGTTGGACCGCACAAAGAAGACATTTGCTATGCCACCACCAACCGGCAAGAAGCGGTCAAGGCGATGGCTCCGAAATGCGACGCGATCCTCGTTGTAGGTGCTCCAAACTCATCGAATTCGCGGCGCTTGGTTGAGGTTGGTTCGCGCGCTGGCTGTGGCTATGCCCAGCTCGTACAACGTGCCCACGATATTGATTGGCGCAGCTTGGAAGGTATCGCAAGCATGGGCATCACCGCAGGTGCGTCTGCCCCAGAACAGTTGATCAACGAGGTCATAGATGCCTTTAACGACCGCTACGACGTCACCGTCGAAATGGTCGAAACTGCTGTAGAAAACGTAGAATTCAAAGTTCCGCGCGTCTTGCGCGCATCCGCATGACAGATGTTCCTCGGGCTCCGCTGTGGATAGGGCTTGCCAGCCTGATCCCTTTCGTTTGGGGGGCTTTGACATCTGCAAACGATTCATTGGCTATTTGGGCTGCGACAACTTTGGGCGGGCGATTTGTCGGCCCCTATATACAGCTATTTTATGGGGCGGTGATTCTAGCCTTTATGTCGGGCATACTGTGGGGCTTCGCCACCAAGGTCGAAGGACCACGCGCAACGACCGGGTATCTGCTTGCGGCTATCCCCGCACTTTGGGTATTTTTCATGACAGGTGGCGGCCCCGTCAGTGCAGGCTTTAACCTGATGTTCGGCTTTGCAGGTTTATTGGTGTTAGATTTTGCCTTTTGGCAGTGGGGGTTGGCCCCCAACTGGTGGATGAAGTTCCGCATTCCGCTGACCGCGATCATCCTGATTTGCTTAGGTACCGCGGTATTCTTGTAAGCCGCCTGCACGCGTGACATTTATGCGGCCCACCCAAAAACGGCACAGCTGATCACATAAGCCGGTTTGATTGTCAAAGTTCATGCAATGGGTTGCGATAAGGGGCTGGACGCCGCCCGCACAGACTAGATATGTCTGCACGCATGACCAAGCTGATTGCATACACCGATGGAGCCTGCTCAGGTAATCCCGGCCCTGGAGGCTGGGGAGCATTGATGCAAGCGATGGAAGGCGACAAGGTCGTCAAACAACGTGAGCTGAAAGGTGGTGAACCCGACACTACGAATAATCGGATGGAACTGATGGCAGCGATCAGTGCCTTGGAGGCATTAGCACGCCCCACCGAAATCACCATCGTAACAGATAGCAACTATGTCAAAAACGGCATCACCAGCTGGATTCACGGCTGGAAGAAGAATGGCTGGAAGAACGCGGCGAAAAAACCAGTGAAAAACGCCGAGCTTTGGCAAAGACTGGACGAGGCCAATGCCCGCCACGCTGTCACTTGGAAATGGGTTAAAGGTCATGCTGGTCATCCTGAAAACGAACGTGCCGACGAATTGGCGCGTGCCGGCATGGCACCGTTCAAGGGCAAATGACGCTCCTCAGCCTACTTGATTATGCGTCGGTTCTGGTTTTCGCAATCACCGGTGCGCTGGTGGCAAGTCGTGCCCAACTTGATCTCGTTGGTTTTGCCTTCATTGCCTGCCTCACCGCATTGGGTGGCGGAACCTTGCGCGACTTGCTGCTCGACCGTAATCCGATTTTCTGGATCAACAACCCCATGTATCTTGGCGTCGGTGTTCTTGCTGCATTGATCGTATTTTTCACCGCACACCTGCTGGAAAGCCGGTATCGCGCGTTGATTTGGCTCGATAGCTTTGCCTTGGCCATTGCCGTAGCGGCTGGCACGGGCGTCGCGCTTTCGCTTGAACAATCGCCGACAATCGTGGTGTTGATGGGGATCATAACGGGTTGCATGGGTGGATTGATGCGCGATGTGGTGGTGGGCGAGGTTCCTTTGGTTCTCAAACAAGGCGAATTATACGTCACAGCCGCCTTTGCCGGATCAACAGTGGCGATCGGCATGCGCACCCTACTGGGCGAAGATGCCACAGCGCTGTTTATTGGGGCCTGCGTCACATGGGTTCTGCGTGCAGGGTCTCTGTACTTTGGCTGGCACCTGCCGGTCTACAAAAGCCGCCCGCCGCGCGCCTGAGGCTATTTTCGGCGCCAGTGGAAAGGTACGATAATCAGCGCGCCGATGGACGAAGCGATGGCATTCAACCCCGCCGAGTTAAACCCGATGCCGAACATGAGGCGCACGAAATAGAACAAGAATGCGCCGCCCACGCAGATGATGATCGACGCTAAATAGCCATTACGGGTAAAGCCTGTTTTTTCCGCAACATAGCCGACGATTCCCGCGATCACGACAGTACCGATCATTGTCGGAAACATTGTCTACCCCCCGTTCAGCAGGGTGCCCGGTAAAATCTGGGCCCCACGTTGGAACGTATTTACATCCTGCGCCGCTTTGCCTGCTCGTTGCAAGTGCGTCAGCTTCACCGCCCCTTCACCGCACGCCACTCGCAAATTTGCGTCCAGGACCTCTCCCGCGCAACCGTCCCCATCGTCCAGCCGTGATTGCAATACCTTGATGCGCACCCCATCATGTTCAAACCACGCGCCGGGGAAAGGCGAAAGTCCCCGGATCAACCGATCAACTTCGACCGCAGGCCGAGACCAATCGATACGTGCCTCGCTCTTGTCTATCTTTGACGCATAGGTCACGCCTTGGTCTGGCTGAGCTTCGGGAACAAGGTCCGGTAGCTTGCCCAAAGCCTCTACGATCAGCCGCGCACCGATAGCGCTCAGGCGGTCGTGCAATTCGATCGTGGTTTCGTGCACCCCGATCGGCGTGATTTTGGTTAGCAAAACAGGGCCTGTGTCCAGCCCAGCCTCCATCTGCATGATGCAAACGCCAGTTTCCGCATCGCCTGCCATAATCGCCCGGTGTATAGGTGCCGCACCGCGCCAACGTGGCAACAAGCTGGCGTGAATATTCAAGCACCCATGTTTTGGTGCATCTAAGATGGCCTGTGGTAGGATCAGGCCATATGCCACAACCACGGCGATATCCGTATCCAAATCCGTAAATTCCGCCTGAGCCTCTGGGGTCTTTAGCGAAACAGGATGCCGTACAGGTAGCCCCAGCTCCTCAGCACGAAACTGCACAGGGCTGGGTCGATCTTTCTTACCGCGCCCGGCGGGGCGTGGGGGTTGGCAGTATACGCATGCGACCTCATGGCCTGCTGACACCAACGCGTCCAACACCGGCACCGAAAACTCCGGGGTTCCCATAAAAATGACACGCATACAGTCCTCCCGGGGGGTGTAGAGATGTTTAGCTTACGGTCTTCTTGGCTTTGCGCAACAACATGTCGCGCCGCATTCTGCTCAAGATGTCGAAATACATCCGGCCAGCCAAATGATCGATCTGATGCTGTACGCTGGTTGCTTCAAGCCCGACGAAATCACGCTGCGTCACAGAACCTGTTTCATCCAGATATTGGACCGTGACCCCACGTGGCCGTTTTATCTTGGCAGACACCCCCGGCAGGTTCGGGCTTGCTTCTTCATAGTCGTTCATCAATGCAGACGCATCCAATACAACCGGATTGGCGAGCCTGATACGCCGGTCGCGACCCTGCGAGGCATCGACGACTGCAAGCCGCAGCATCACGCCGATCTGCGGTGCCGCCAGACCAACCCCCGGCATTGCATCCATGGTTTCGATCATATCGTCCCAAGTCGTAAGGATTTCATCAGTGATTTCCGTCACTTCCGCCGCGACAGTACGCAAGCAGGCGTCTGGCCACGGGATAATGCGCTGCACAGTCATTCCATCCGTTCCTTTACCTGTCGATCATAGATAACGATCCCGTCCAGATGATCATTTTCGTGTTGAATAATCACAGCCTCCGCGCTGTCAAAACTTTTGGTGCGAATGCCTTGGGTATCCGCCCAGCGCAACGTTACCTCTGACGCACGGCAAATGCTTATGGGAACACCGGGAATAGACAGGCATGCCTCTTCGCCCAGTACACGCGTTTCCGAAAGGCCCAAGATTTCAGGGTTCACACAAGCGACGGGCGATGGCACGCCGGACTTCCAAGTAGCATCGAATACAAATATACGCTCAGTCCGCCCAACCTGTGGTGCGGCAAGGCCACGCCCTTGTGCGGCATACATCGTGTCAAACATATCCGCGATCAACTGTTCTAAATCGGGGGTAATTATGTCGACTGGCACGCATTGCGTGGATAGACAGGCATCTGGCCACAAAACGATATCCAGCACGCTCATTCGCGGGCCAACTCGCGTTTCAATTTAGTCATCTTGCGGGTAATCATCTGGCGGCGCAGCGGCTTGAGGTAATCAATGAACAATTTACCATCAAGGTGGTCAATCTCATGCTGTACGCAGGTCGCCCAAAGCTTGGTGAATGTTTCGGTGTGTTCCTTACCGTCGCGATCGATCCAGCGCACGTCCACATCTGCCGGTCGCGTCACATCTGCATATTGGTCAGGGATAGATAGGCACCCTTCCTCATAGGTATTCAGCTCAT
>DRFG01000179.1 GCA_011050655.1 Roseobacter sp. | reverse complement strand
TTGATGTCAGGCCCAAGGCTTCGGCAACAGCCGCATAGGTGATTTGTCCGGCATGCACATTCAAGCCTGCTTTCAGATGAGGGTCATCTGCGCAGGCTTGCTTCCACCCCTTGTTAGCTAAAGCCAGCATGAATGGCATCGTGGCGTTGCCCAAAGCAATGGTAGATGTCCGCGCCACAGCGCCGGGCATGTTTGCCACGCAGTAATGCATGATGCCGTCGACTTCGTATACCGGGTCTTGGTGCGTGGTTGCCTTGGAGGTTTCAAAGCAACCGCCCTGATCAATGGCGACATCCACCAAAGCCGCCCCGGGCTTGAGTTCGCTTAGTTGCGCGCGACTGATCAGCTTGGGCGCTGCGGCACCGGGTATCAATACGGCACCAATGATCATGTCGGCTTCGCGGGCCAGTTCGATCGTATTGCCAGCCGAGGCGTAGGATGTTTTGAACACGCCGCCAAAAACATCATCAAGATAACGTAAGCGGGCGAGCGACCGATCAAGCACGGTTACATCGGCACCCATGCCGGCGGCAATTCGTGCTGCGTGTGTACCCACTACGCCGCCGCCGATTACCGTGACGCGTGCTGGGCCAACACCGGGCACACCACCCATCAGAACCCCGCGACCACCGTTGGCTTTTTGCAGGGTCCATGCCCCCACTTGTGGCGCTAACCGGCCTGCGACCTCGGACATTGGGGCAAGCAAGGGCAATCCGCCACTACGATCGGTGACAGTTTCGTAGGCAATGCAAGTGGCACCGGACGCCAGTAGGTCCTTGGTCTGATCGGGGTCAGGGGCAAGGTGAAGATACGTGAACAGTATCTGCCCTTCGCGCAGCATCTTACGCTCGGCGGCCTGTGGTTCCTTGACCTTGACGATCATATCCGCTGTTGAAAATATCTCGGTCGCTGTGGCGATGATGGTGGCCCCGGCTTCCACGTATGCGGCGTCGTCAAAACCTGCGCCGATACCGGCCCCTGCTTCGATGATAACTTGGTGGCCATTGGTCACCGCCTCGAAGGCGGCATTGGGCGTCATGCCGACCCGAAATTCCTGAGGCTTGATTTCTTTGGGGCATCCGATTTTCATACTATCCGTCCTGTTAAAGGTGCTTTGTTTCACCATATGCCTGAATAAACGCAATGGGGCACGGATTATGGGTCGCATTTCGGCATCATCTTCGAATAGTATTCGAAATATATAGGAATATACGCAAAAGAATTGCTTGAAATGAGTCTTGACGACATTGATCGCCGTATCTTGGTAGCCTTGCAGAACAAAGGACGGATGTCGAATTCGGATCTGTCGGAAAAGGTGCATCTATCACCGTCTGCCTGCCATCGCCGGGTCCAGCGGCTTGAGACCGAGGGCTATATCCGAGATTACGTCGCGCTTTTGGATGCCCGCAGGTTAGGTGTACCGACCACGGTGTTCGTAGAGATTACGCTGCAAGGTCAAGCAGACGAGGTGCTTGATGCCTTTGAAAAAGCTGTCGCGCGGATCCCTGATGTGCTGGAGTGTCATCTGATGGCAGGTGCTGCGGATTACCTGTTGAAGGTAGTGGCGGAAGACACGGAAGATTTTGCGCGTATCCACCGGCAACATTTGGCGCGTCTACCCGGCGTAGGGCAGATGCAATCAAGCTTTGCCTTGCGGACCGTATGCAATACCACCGCGTTGCCCGTCACCTAGCGAACAGGTGGAAACAACGCGATCCAGATGCTCGCGAACATCAATATGCCACCAATGTTCACCCAAATATGCCAGACCGCATATCGAAAGCGCATTGATCGACGCGTGTAGAAAACTGTGCCGATAACGAAACTGGCGGCCCCAGCAATGATTAGCCAAAGAGATTCCAACGGCACATCGCGAAGATCGGGTAAAGCACTTAGACCAATAGCGCCAAGCGCAAGATAAGAGGCAGTTGACCAGCGCCCCTGCACAACTTTACCTGTAATCTTCTTCCAGATTGCAAATGCCGCTAATCCCCACGAGACCCAAAGCAGAGACATCGTCCACGGCGTGGATGCCAGAACGAAGAACGGCGTGAATGTCCCCGTAATGCTGGGGTAGATAGCCGCGTGGTCGATGCGCCGCAAAAGTTTGCGGTGATTGTGCCATGGGGAAAAGTGGTATGCATATGAGGCAAGGTTGGTTGCCATGGCGCATGCCACATAAACGATAACCGCGATCACCAATCTGAAATCGAGCAAATCTGCCGACCTAGCAATCAACAGCCCGCCCGCGGCCACAATCAGGACCAACCCAACGACATGCGTAATCAGATCGGCCCGCCGATGCGAAGATGCAATGCTGGGGAAAGTTGGCGTTATCATAAGAAATCCTGGCAGTTATCGCCGCCAGATATGCAGGCTGATACTCAAAGTCTATTCTTCCGGTGCGTCAAATGGGAGCGATACCCGCCCTTACCCGACCCGCATAGTGAATTTCCCTAAGCCAAAATAAAACCCCCGGCACCTAAGGGTATCGGGGGTTCGTATTTCGATGCCTCACTCAGGATGATTTACATCATGCCTTCGCGTTGCAATTTTTTCCGTGCCAGTTTCCGGGAACGGCGGATCGCTTCAGCTTTCTCGCGCGCTTTTTTCTCGGATGGTTTCTCGAAATGTTGCTTGAGCTTCATTTCACGAAACACACCTTCGCGTTGTAGCTTTTTCTTCAGAGCCCGAAGGGCCTGATCGACGTTGTTGTCGCGAACACTAACCTGCATGTGGTTTTCACCACCTTTCTAGTTTAAAGTTGCAAGGATTTGCAGGAACTGGGCATATAGCAAACAAGCCCTACATTGTCCATAGCAGAGCCAATAACTCCTAAGGAGGCCGCCTTGACCGACATTGCCCCGAGTCCGAAAGAGCAATTGCTTTCAGCAGCTGTGAATCACGTGCCATTTGATGGTTGGTCAGAAACCACGTTTCAGGCCGCAATCGCAGATACACGTGTAGATCGCACCGTGGCGCGGGCCATATGCCCCAGAGGTGCGGTTGATTTGGCAGTGGCTTACCATCTTCGCGGCGACCAGATGATGGTGGACCGTGCAAAGGCCAAAGACATGTCAGAGCTGAAGTTTCGCGACAAAATCTCGGCTATGGTACGCCTTAGGCTTGAAGCGGTGCCGAACAAGGAACTGGTACGTCGCGGAACAACGCTATTTGCGCTACCGCAATATGCCGCTGATGGTGCCAAATTGGTGTGGGGAACGTCGGATGCTATATGGAACACGCTGGGAGATACGTCAAATGACGTGAACTGGTACACAAAGCGCGCTACTCTCAGCGCGGTTTATTCGGCGACAGTACTGTTCTGGTTGGGCGATACCAGCGAGGGCAACAGCGCGACATGGGGGTTTCTGGACCGGCGTATCGAAAATGTGATGCAGATCGAAAAGGTCAAGGCGCAGGTAAATAACAGCCCAACCCTTAGCAAACTTCTGATGGGTCCTAAATGGCTGCTATCGCACGTAAAAGCGCCAAGCCAAGGACCTAGAACCGGTATGCCGGGAAGCTGGACAAGCCCGCGGCGATAGCTTGTCTTTTCATGCTCGACGCGACCTGATAGCGACGGGGCGAACCACCCCCTGAGGCGGTGTCTGCAAAGCTGGTAGTCGCGTAAATGTCTGTGCCGTTGATCGAACTTGACCATGTATTCTATACGCCAGACGGTGCCGGGGTGCTGCATGATGTAACAGTACAGGCGTCAGAGCGCCGGATTGGTATCGTTGGGCGGAACGGATCGGGCAAAACCTCGCTTGCTAGGCTGTTGGCCGGGTTGGTCACGCCGACCTCTGGCACGGCTGCGATTGCGGGTATCAATGTTGCCAAAGACCGCAAGACGGCCCTGACACATGTGGGCATTCTGTTTCAGAATCCGGACCATCAGATTATCTTCCCCTCTGTCGAAGAGGAAATCAGCTTTGGCCTGAAACAACAGGGTCAAAGCGCGGTACAAGCCGCAGAGAACACCGGTTTAATCCTACAGCAGTTCGATCGGTTGCACTGGGCAAAAGCTGCAATCCATCAATTGTCACAGGGTCAGCGCCAATTGGTGTGTCTGATGTCGATTTTGGCGATGAAGCCACGTCTGATCATCTTGGATGAGCCTTTTGCTGGGCTTGATATTCCCACTACAATGCATTTATCACGGCTGCTCGAGGGGCTGGATGCCCATCTAGTGCAAATCACCCATGATCCCGCGCATCTTGCGGGGTATGATCGAGTTTTGTGGGTCGACGAAGGCCGCATTATTCACGATGGCGCGGCTGACCAGGTGACGGCAGCGTTTCAAACCAAGATGAAGCTTTTGGGAAGCAGCGATGATTTCACTCAGCTCTCCGGTTGAAACGCGAGCACATCGTTGGCCGGCGGGTGCAAAATTGGCAGCGCTGTGTATAGCCACCGTGGTTCTCTTCAGTATCGAAGTGCTTTGGTTTCAAGCTGCGGCGCTCGGCGCAACATTGCTTGCTTATGCCATTCCCGGTCGCAGGTTTTTCAAGACCGGTATGATACAATTGCGAATTCTGTTGCCGTTTCTAGTGCTTATTTTGGTATGGCACGGTGCAACGGCAGATCTTGAAAACGGTGTCATTATTGCGTTGCGTATGATCACGGCGGTCGGGATGGCCAATTTAGTGACTATGACCACCAAGCTAAGTCAGATGATATCAGTGGTGACGTGGCTAACCACACCGCTGCGCCGTATCGGGATCAAGACACGCGGGATCGAACTGGGTATCGCGCTGGTCGTCAGATTTACGCCGGTTTTAACCATCAAGGGGCAGACGCTTACTCAGGCCTGGAGAGCACGTTCCGCCAAGCGTGTTGGATGGCGTGTGGTCATTCCTTTTACCGTGCTGGCGATAGACGATGCAGAGCATGTTGCAGAAGCACTGCGGGCTAGGGGTGGGATGTAAACCTGCCTGACAGGGTCAGTTCGGATTGTAAGAGGCAGATGCCAAGCCTATGCTGTGGAAAAATAGAATAAGCCCAACCCCAAGCCGGAGGAATTTCACATCATGACAGAGACTATGCGCGCCATCGAGATCACCAAACCCGGAGGGCCCGAGGTGCTCCAACTTGTCGAGAGGCCGATGCCGGAGCCAAAGCATGGGCAGGTGGTGATCAAGGTTGCTTATGCGGGGGTCAACCGGCCCGACGCGCTGCAACGCGCCGGTCTGTATGCCCCGCCCCCGACAGCCAGTGATTTGCCGGGGCTGGAAGCCTCGGGTGAAATCACGGCAATCGGTGACGGTGTGAGCGGGCTGTCGGTTGGTGACAAGGTCTGTGCATTGTTGCCCGGAGGTGGCTACGCCGAGTATGTGGCGACTGCGGCGGCCCATTGCCTCCCGGTGCCTGACGGGATGAGCATGAAAGACGCCGCCTGCCTTCCAGAGACGTTTTTTACCGTGTGGTCCAACGTGTTCATGCGCGGTGGCCTGAAGGCCGGAGAGCTGTTCTTGGTCCACGGGGGATCATCGGGGATCGGGACTACAGCGATCCAGCTTGGCCGCGAATTCGGTGCCCGCGTCTTTGCTACTGCTGGCACAGACACCAAATGCGGTGCATGCGTCAAACTTGGGGCCGAGGCTGCGATCAACTATCGTGATTCCGATTTTGTCGACGTGTTAAAGGCCGAAGGCGGCGCTGATTTGATCCTCGATATGGTTGGGGGTGACTATATTCCGCGTAACCTGCAAGCGTTGGCCGAAGATGGCAGGCTGGTACAGATAGCGTTTCTTGGCGGTGCCAAGGTAGAGGTTAACTTTACGACATTGATGACCCGTCGCCTGACCATGACCGGTAGCACGTTGCGTCCGCAAAGCGATCTTGCCAAGGCACGCATCGCGGAACAACTGCGAGACCAAGTCTGGCCCCTGCTGAACGCGGGAAAGATCGCGCCAGTAATGGATAGCGAGTATGATTTTGAAAACGCGAGCGAAGCACACGCGCGGATGGAAACCAGCGGACATATCGGCAAGATCGTTCTGAAGGTGCACGGATAATGGCAAAGACAGCTATCATAGAAAGTCACGGCGGACCCGAGAAGTTTAAGCTGGTCGATCATGAGGTGGGTAATCCCGGACCAGGTGAGATTCGTATTGCTCATAAGGCCGTCGGGCTGAACTTTATCGACGTTTATCAGCGATCCGGGATGTATCCGATGCAGTTGCCACATGCGTTGGGGATGGAAGCATCGGGCGTCGTCGAAGCTGTAGGCGAAGGGGTGACCCATCTTAAGGTAGGCGATCGCGCCGCTTATGCTTCGCAACCGCCCGGCGCATATACCGAGGCGCGGGTGATGCAGGCGGCGCAGGTTTGCCCCTTGCCCGACGAGATTTCCTTTGAGGAAGGTGCGGCGATGATGTTGAAGGGGCTGACGGTGGAGTATTTGTTCCATCGCACCACGCCTCTTAAACGTGGTGATACCGTGTTATTTCATGCGGCAGCCGGGGGCGTGGGGCTGATCGCCTGCCAATGGGCGAAGTCCGAAGGAATTACCTTGATCGGAACCGCGGGAACTGACGAAAAGTGCAAGCTGGCGCTAGATCATGGCGCAGCACATTGCATAAATTACCGTAGTGAAGACTGGGTTGCGCGGGTGCGCGAGCTGACAGACGGCAAGGGCGTAGATGCGGTGATGGATGCGGTAGGGGCCGATACTTTTGAGGGGTCTCTCGATAGTTTGAAACCACTGGGGATGATGATATCGTTCGGTGCCGCGTCGGGCCCGGTACCGCCTTTCAGTGTCAGTATTCTGGGCGCGAAAGGATCGCTCAAGATTACCCGCCCCACAATCTTTACGCATATTAGCGATCATGCAGCCTGCCAAGAAATGGCCCGCCACCTTGCAGGTAAAGTCATATCTGGCGATGTGAAGATAAACATCGGTCAGCGTTTTGCTCTTGAGGATGTGGCCAAAGCGCATGAAGCGCTGGAAGCACGGCAAACCACAGGCAGCACGGTACTTGAAGTCAACTGATTCGATACGGCGACGGCCGTATCCAAGGCGGGGTAGGGGGCGACCTCTCCCCGCTGATCTTTTTGTGCGATACGATATTCAAACGCAAATAATCCGACGTTGTCCACTATTTGATAGGATCGAATAGAGCGTCGGATAAAGAGCAGTCTTTTACCACGTCACGGCCACAGGGTACGGGTCGCAAATCTTTCGACATACAAACGCGCACCTCTTGGATATACCCAGCCTTGCATGTGACTGTCACGCCGTCGGGTTCCAAATCGGGGTTAGCCTTTAGAAACGCTTCTTCGATCACCGAAGCGGGAAGGCGTATCTGGTCTTTAATCTTGCGGAAAACCGGCGGGCGCTCAACGGTTTCATAGGCCCGGCGTG
>DRFG01000178.1 GCA_011050655.1 Roseobacter sp. | reverse complement strand
TCCGCTATGCGTTGGCCCTAGCAGAGGCACGGATCGACTATGTCGCGCTGCGCCATGCCCCAAACGAAGAAGTGATCAAGACCCTGACGGCCGTGCCGGGCGTGGGTTTGTGGACAGCACAGGTTTACGCGATGTTTTCTCTGGGTCGCGCCGATGTTTTCGCCGAAGGTGATTTGGCCTTGCAAGAGGCATCCCGAATCCTGTTTGATCTGCCAGAGCGCCCCAAGCCGAAACAGTTGGCAGCGATGGCTGAAAGCTGGTCGCCTTGGCGATCGGTTGCAGCCCGCACATTGTTCTCGTACTACCGGATTGCAAAGCAACGGGAAGGCATATCATGACACGAATATTAAACGCAGAACGCCGTGAACCAGTGTCGGGTGAAACGCGGTCAGCTGTGGTCTTCTTGCATGGTTACGGAGCCAACGGTGCCGACCTGTTGGGGTTGGCCGACCCGTTGGGAGAGCATCTGCCAGACACGTTGTTTGTAGCACCCGATGCGCCCGAAGCGTGCGCAGGTGCCCCGATGGGATTTCAGTGGTTTCCGATCCCGTGGATCGACAATTCATCCGAAGAAGAAGCCGAACGCGGGATGATACAGGCCACGCAGGACCTGAACGCGTTTCTTGATGCCCTTATGGTCGATGAGGATCTATTGCCCGAACAGGTTGTCCTGTTTGGCTTTTCCCAAGGCACAATGATGGCGCTGCATGTGGCACCGCGTCGCGAGGATGCAGTGGCAGGCATTGTCGCGTTTTCAGGGCGGTTGTTGTCACCTGAAAGCCTGAAGGACGACGCTGTCTCGCGGCCTCCGGTGTTGCTGGTTCACGGTGATGTAGATGACGTGGTGCCGCCCCAGTCCTTGCCCGACGCCGCCGAAGCTTTGCAGGAAGCGGGATGGACCGATGTCTTTGCTCATATCATGAAAGGTACCGGCCACGGTATCGCGCCTGACGGGTTAAGCGTTGCTTTGGCGTTTATGCGTGACAAATTAAGCTTGTAACAACGTCGTTTGCCGCGCGCGGGCGTGAATTTGCGCTCCCAATGCGAGCAAATCTGACCTTTGAAGTTCGACCTCACATCTCCGTTAAGTATCGGCCCCAAACACTGCGACATCTTGTATCCATTTGCGACTTGTCAGACGCAAACCACGAGATATAGTCAGTCCCATCGGTGGGGCTGTCCCGCCGGACCGGACGCGGAACGGCAAAGGGCTTATCAACACGATGGACGGCGATTTTAGAACTGAATTCACGCGAAGCCCGGCTGGGCTGAAACACAGACCGGCCCTGGTGCTGAATGCGGATTACAGGCCTTTGTCCTACTATCCGCTGTCGCTTTGGCCCTGGCAGGAAGCGATAAAGGCGAAATGGCTTGATCGGGTCGATATCGTAGCGGAATACGACGATTACGTTCACAGCCCGTCGATGCAGATTAGAATCCCATCGGTTGTTGTTCTCAAAGATTATGTCAAACCTCAAAAGCGCGTGGCCTTCACGCGCTTTAATTTATTTCTGCGAGACGAATTTCGCTGTCAATATTGCGGCGCGCGCGGCGACCTGACCTTTGACCACGTGGTGCCGCGTGCGGCAGGCGGCGTCACAAGTTGGCAGAATGTTGTTGCGGCGTGCAGCCCGTGTAACCTCAAGAAAGGTTCAAAGGCGCTGCATCAAACCGGGTTTCATTTGCGCAAACCACCACGGCAACCCCAAGCGGAGGAACTGCGCAACATGGGGCGCAAATTTCCGCCAAACCATCTGCACGAAAGTTGGATGGATTTTCTGTACTGGGACGCCGAGCTTCAAGCCTGACCAACAGTTTTTGGAGGGGGCGTTGCGGGTAGACTAGAAATCTAGATCGACCCATACCGGGACGTGATCCGACGGTTTTTCCCGCGCCCGAATATCCTTGTCGATCTGACAGTCTTGCAGCATGTCGGCAACCGCTGGGCTTAGCAGAAAATGGTCAATCCGAATGCCGTTGTTACGGTTCCAGGCACCTGCTTGGTAGTCCCAGAAACTGTAATGGCCTGGGCCTTGGGTGCGCGCGCGAAATGCATCGGTTAGACCGAGGGCCAGCAATCTGCGCCACGCTTCGCGCGTTTCAACGCGAAACAACGCGTCGTCGCGCCACGCCTCAGGCGAAGCGGCATCTTCTGCCTGCGGGATGATGTTAAAATCACCGGTCATAAGGAACGGAGTTTCGTCTGCTAGCAAAGCCCGGGCGCGTTCTTCCAGACGTTTCATCCAGGCCAATTTATAGTCAAACTTTGGTCCGGGTGCGGGGTTGCCATTGGGCAAGTACAGGCCGCACAGGCGAACCGACGCTTTATTACCCACGACGGTGGCCTCGATATATCGGGCCTGTTCGTCTGTTTCATCACCATCGAGGCCACGCACCACATCCTCGAGCGGGAGCTTTGACAGGATCGCTACACCGTTAAATGATTTCTGCCCGTGGGTTTCCACATTATAGCCGCGATCTTCAAACAATTCCCGAGGGAAACCTTCGTCGACCGACTTGATCTCTTGCAGGATGGCGACGTCGGGCTGTGCTTCGTCCAGCCATTCGGGCAAAGCAGCAATACGAGCTTTGATGCCATTGATGTTGAAAGTAGCGATTTTCATGGCAGCCCCCTGATTGCAGTGCAGCTATCGCGCAAAGTGAAGTTTGGGGCAAGAGCAACGCTGCAGATTCGTCTCGGAGCGATTGGATTCAGTGATTCCTTCTTAACCAAATCCAAGGGTCTAAGTGTGGGTGCAATCAGCGCGTGTGTGGAAAAAAGATTTTTTTACCTGTGTACAACAAGAGCCATGGTTGCTGATCAACTTTGTAATTGGCGACCTCAATGTGGATAAGTTTATGTGTCTAAAATTGTATTAAACATCAAGTTGAGTAAGCAATTTTAGCGAGCAAACATTGTTGCAGATGCAATTTTAAATTGTCATCGCTCACTGTAATCCCAACTGGCGAAGGATAAGAAATGAACAAGCTTGCATATTTGGAAGATACCTCGGTTTCAACGGCTCAAAAGACTCTTGATGCGCTGCATGGCGGAGAAAGCACCGAGCTTTTTACCACCGGGTCAATTGCGTGCAACACATCGATGGCGTCTGGGGGCGGAACCGAACTTTTCACCACTGGCTCACAACCTGCGACCCTGTCCACCGTGTAGGGTCGTGCTAAGGCACTATCTGGCAAACCCCTGAAACGGTGCCAATAAAATTTACTCTGCGCCTTCGGGCGCAGGGGACCAATTGAAAGGTTTCCCATGACGAATGTTATTGACCTAAAGTCACACAGGCAGGATCAAACGATAGATTTTGCGGGCCTAAGCACCCTGTTTGCCCACGGGCGACGTGCCAAAGACGATGTTTTCTGGTTAAAGGAGAACGCTGAATGGCTAGGCATATTGGCTAGCATGCGTGCGGATATACCTGAAGATGCTGTAGCCCCGTACCGGGAGGTTTATCAGAACTTAGCCGCGAAAGTTACATTTTTCCCGCAGTATTACAGATTTTTCCTGTCACTCTGTCTCGATCTTGAGGATCTGGGGCTGCAGGGCGATCAGGGTGCGATTTTGTGTCACTGGATTGACCGACACCAGTTTGCTCGGGCAGAGCTTTCGGATCTACAACGTGCCGAAGCTGAACGTTTATTGTCGCGGCGCGTTTCTGTGTGCCGTGACCAATCGTTGCATGACAGGCTTGAGAAATTTATTTCACGCTCGACGACATTTGCCCTTCCAAACAAGAAAGCGGCCTATGAATTGGCGCATATCGTGTTTTACTTGGCCGACTATGGTCAACGAGACCCACACCTGAATGACACGGCGCATATCAGCCTGGATAATGCCGGATTACTGGCATTTCTGGATCAGGATGCCGACCTGCTTGGAGAGATTTGTGCAGCAAAGCGTCTGGCTGGCGAGGTCCCCGATAAGGTCTGGGAAAGCTTTGTGTGTCAGGCTCACACCGACTGTCACATGGGTCAAATCGGAACGGCGGGAGGAGAGGATGGGTATCACACCTATCTGGTGTCCGGTTGGTTGGCGCAAATGACTGGCCGTAAGGCCTTTGTCGGGGCGATTCCGGCAGGAAAGGTTGCCATTCACGCACCTGCAACCGGAAACGGCGCGTTACGCGGGCTGTCACAGGCATTGTTTGAGTATGGTCAGGGGAGGTCCGCTGATTGGGGGAAGATGCGGGCGAGTCTGGTTGCGTCGATGCCCGAAGACGGGCAGGCGATCTTGGAAGCGGCGGAGCGATCAACTTACCGCTTCGACGCATTCTTTGAGGGGTTTTCACGCGCCGCAGACAAAGGAAATGGCCTCATTTATACATGAGGCCAGCCTCCGGCGGGAGTTTACCGGGCAAAATGAAAGGTCGCATGCGCTTACATTGAGAACGAAGTACCGCAGCCGCAGGCGCTTGTCGCGTTAGGGTTCTCTATAATAAATCGCGCGCCAATAAGCTCTTCTGAGAAGTCGATCGTGGCATTGGCCAAAAATGGTAAAGAAATGCTGTCGACCACAACCTGTTGGCCGCAACCTTCGAGGATAAGGTCATCTTCTTTTGGCGCATCAAGCGCGATATCGTATTGGAACCCTGAGCATCCACCGCCCTCTACTGCGACGCGCAGGGCCTTGCCGTCGGCAGCGGCGCCGATCTCGGCCAACCGGTCAAAAGCCCGGGACGTCACTTTGGGGGGCAGGTTCATAATCAGGCTCCGGCGCTATCGGTTTCCATCTGGTGTTACGTACAATATAGAAAGTCGGAGGACAGGCTACAAGGACCACCGTATATGCGCGCACCTTTTGCCTCTGATCCGGCCGCGACCCTGGGACGGTTGCGGCCAGAAGAGGAAAGTACATTTCGGTCTTGCTTTCAGCGGGACCGTGATCGAATCATTCATGCGAGCGCCTTTCGGCGGCTTAAGCACAAGACCCAGGTTTTCATAGAGCATGAAGGTGATTATTACCGCACCCGGTTGACCCATTCGATAGAGGTGGCGCAAGTGGCGCGCACCATTTCAGGTGCGTTGGGGCTAAATGCCGAGTTGACCGAAGCGGTCGCTCTTGCGCATGATTTGGGGCATCCTCCTTTTGGGCACACCGGCGAAGATGCATTGCAGGTGTTGATGGAACCATACGGCGGATTTGATCACAACGCGCAGGCGATCCGGATCGTTACCCATCTAGAGCGTCACTATGCGGAGTTTGACGGGCTGAACCTGACATGGGAAACATTGGAAGGTCTGGCCAAGCATAACGGCCCAGTGACCGGCGAATTGCCTTGGGCCTTGGCAGCCTATGAGCGTCAGCATGATCTTGAGCTGGGAACCTTCGCCAGCGCAGAAGCCCAGGTAGCGGCCATCGCGGATGACGTCGCGTATAATCATCACGATTTGCACGATGGTCTACGTGCAGAATTGTTTTCAACGGATGAGCTGGCCGAGTTGCCGATTTTGCAAGGCAACTTTGCAGAGGTCGACCGGTTATATCCCGGCTTGAATTACTATCGTCGCCGACACGAAGCATTGCGGCGCTTCTTTGGTGTGCTGGTTGAGGATGTGATCAATGTGGCGCGGACACGGCTGGGTGAGATGCAACCTGAAACAGCAACGGACATCCGCATGGCCGGGCGCACGCTGATCCAATTCTCAGACCCGGTCTTTCAGGATCTTAAGGTGATCCGTGGGTTTCTGTTTGACCGCATGTATCGCGCTGAATCTGTGGTGATCATGAGGCAGCAGGTGACGCAGGTGATCGAGGATCTGTTTCCCTATTTTTGTGCGCACCCTGAGCAGTTGCCCAAACAATGGCGCAAGGATGTAGAAGAGGCGGACGGCAATACAGCAATGGCGCGGATTGTCAGCGACTATATTTCGGGAATGACCGATCGCTTTGCATTGCAAGAGCACGAACGGCTGATTGTTAATAGCTGAACGGCCCTTGATTAAGGGTAGATATTCAGGTGATACACGGGGCCAAGTCGAAGGAACTCCGTTATGAACCTATTTGCCGATATTCGCACGCTAGTACTGTCCACCCTTGATGCATTGGTTGCAGAAGGGTTTTTGCCGACAGATCTGGACTTTGATGCTATTACGGTAGAGCCGCCGCGCGATGCCTCGCACGGAGATATGGCGACCAATGCGGCGATGGTACTGGCAAAACCTGCTGGCATGAAACCGCGCGATATTGCGGAAAAGCTGGCGGGAAAGTTGGCCCAGGATCCGCGTATCACGGCGGCTGATGTGGCGGGGCCGGGGTTTCTGAACCTGCGATTGGACGCTGGTGTCTGGCAGCGCGTCGTTGGTGCGGTTCTGGCACAGGGCACCGATTTCGGTCGTGGCGACCTGGGGCAGGGCAAGCGGGTGAACGTCGAATATGTTTCGGCTAATCCCACCGGGCCGCTGCATGTCGGGCACACGCGGGGTGCCGTATTTGGAGATGCACTGGCGTCTTTGCTGGACTTTGCTGGCTTTGATGTGACACGCGAATATTACATCAACGATGGCGGGGCGCAGGTCGACGTGCTCGCTCGGTCTGTGTACCTGCGTTATCTAGAGGCATACGGACAGGAGGTGGCGTTTCCCGATGGAACATATCCCGGCGATTATTTGATCGATGTCGGCGTGGCGCTAAAGGACAAGGTTGGCGACGCCTATCTTGATCAAGACGAGGCCGTTTGGCTTGAGGATATTCGTAATTTTGCCACCGACGAGATGATGAAATTGATCCGGGACGACCTTGCGTCGCTTGGAGTTAAGATGGACGTGTTTTATTCGGAAAAGTCGCTGTATGGCACGGGCCGGATCGAAGCGGCGATCAAGGATCTTAAATCCAAGGGCTTGATCTATGAAGGCGTGCTTGAACCACCTAAAGGCAAAAAGCCCGAAGATTGGGAGCCGCGCGAGCAGACGTTGTTCAGATCCACCGCTCATGGAGATGACGTGGACCGGCCTGTGATGAAATCCGACGGAGGATGGACATATTTCGCTCCGGACATTGCTTATCACTTTGACAAGGTGCAGCGTGGGTTCGACATGCTGATTGACGTATTCGGTGCCGATCACGGTGGCTATGTCAAACGGATGAAAGCTGCCGTTTCTGCGCTATCGGGAGGTAGGGTGCCGCTGGACATCAAGCTGACGCAGTTGGTCAAGCTGTTCAAGGATGGCAAGGAATTCAAGATGTCTAAACGGGCAGGGACATTCGTGACCCTGCGCGACGTAGTCGATCAAGTCGGCGCGGATGTGACGCGCTTTGTCATGCTGACGCGCAAGAACGACGCTATGCTGGATTTCGACTTTGCCAAAGTGCTTGAGCAATCGCGCGAGAACCCCGTGTTTTACGTGCAGTATGCTCACGCGCGGGTCAATTCTGTGCTGCGCAAGGCCGCCGACATGGGCATATCGGTCGATATGGAAACCTTGAAAGCTGCTGATTTGGACAAGCTTGATCACGAAAGCGAGCTTAAGCTGGCCGCCAAGCTGGCCGAATGGCCGCGTTTGGTGGAAACCGCAGCACGTAGTAATGAACCGCACCGGGTGGCATTTTATCTCTATGAACTCGCCGGAGATTTTCATGGGCTGTGGAACCGAGGGAATGATTTGACTTCGTTGCGTTTCCTGCAAGATGATCCTGCTACCTCGCAGTCAAAAATCGCGCTTGCGCAAGCCACAGCGATTGTAATTGCGTCAGGTCTTGGTATTCTGGGAGTCAAACCAGCGGAAGAGATGCGTTAACGCACACCGGTTGGTCAGGCACTTTAAAAACCAGACCCGCGTCAATTAAACTAGTCGTGGGCAGTGAGGCAGATATGGCATATTATACGTCCCCCTCCCGCGGTGGGGGGTATTCGTTCGAATCCGACGCAAGCACCACCCCTAATGTTCAAGCTAAGCCTTTGTCTAAGTTGGCAAATATAGCTGGCGCTGCCATGTCAGTTGCCTTGATCATAGGCATCGCAGTGTGGGGCTATAAGCTGTTGATGCGCGACGTCACAGGTATACCCGTCGTACGCGCGGCAGCTGGTGATATGCGCGTACGGCCTGAAAATCCGGGCGGACAGCTGGCCGACAATCAGGGCTTATCGGTTAACGCAGTGGCCTCCGAAGGGACCGCCAGCCAGTTTGCGGAACAAGTGATTTTAGCACCTAAACCACTTGATCTTGAGGACGAGGACCAGCCCTTCGCCGTAGCAATGGTGTCATCTGAGCCACAGGTACCAGCACCGGAAAAGCTGGAACCTATGAAGGTGGCGGCTTTGCAGACAGGCAACATCAGTGACGTATCGGCATCTTTGCCCGTGGGGATTGAGCCAGTGATCGACGCGGTTGACCCTCTCGACGAAGGTGAGGGGACGATCGAGCCGATTGCTGAAAGCGAAACACTGGAATTGGACCCGCTTGAACTGGCGGTGTCACAAGCGGTTGCGGTTGCAATGGGGGGAGAGCCCGGCGTGCACAGTTCGTTGCGGCCTAAACGTCGCCCCGCGACGTCTGAGGTCGTGACCCGGGCATCGTTCCAACCGGCTGACACGCCGATGATAGCTGTTCCCGCATCTGTAACAGAGCTCGCCGCCGACAGTTTGCCTAAGGGGACGCGGCTGGTGCAGTTGGGTGCCTTTGATACGCCTCAGACAGCCCGGGCCCAGTGGGATACGCTGAATGGTCGGTTCGGGGCATATCTTGATGGCAAATCGCGGGTGATCCAAGAAGCAAGCAGCGGTGGTCGTACTTTCTATCGCCTGCGGGCACATGGTTTTGCCGATATCGCTGATGCACGGCGTTTTTGTTCGGCCTTGGTGGCGGAAAACGCCGATTGCATTCCCGTAGTCACCCGGTGACAAACTTCGGGGCGACGATACTTGATGCGTCGGGGTTGCGACTGACGGCGCAGGAAAAAGCGCTTTTTCGCGAAGTCAGGCCCTTTGGGTTTATCCTGTTCGGCCGCAATATTGATACGCCTGAACAGGTTCGCGCACTTTGCGCCGAACTGCGCGACGCCGCAGGCCATGATGCGGTAATTACAATCGACCAAGAAGGCGGACGCGTGCAACGTTTGCGTCCGCCTTTTTGGCGTGACTGGTCGCCGCCACTGGATTTTGTGCAGGCGGCTGGTGAGAATGCAGTCGAAGCGATGTATCTGCGTTATCGTCTTATCGCACATGAGCTGCATGAGGTGGGTATCGACAGTAACTGTGCGCCAATGGTCGATGTGGCGGGTACTCAAACCCATGATTTTTTGCGCAACCGCTGTTATGGTACGGACCCGAGGCAGGTCATAAAACTGGGAAGAGCTGCGGCAGATGGTATGCTGGCCGGTGGCGTATTACCTGTAGTCAAGCACATGCCTGGCCATGGCCGTGCAACGATGGATAGCCATTTTGATTTGCCGCTGATTAGCGCAAGTTACGAAGATCTGATCGCCGCTGATTTCGCGCCGTTCAGGGCTTTGAATGATCTCCCAATGGGGATGACCGCCCATCTTGTGTACGAGGCACTTGATTCACGTCCCGCAACTTTATCGCCTGTGATGATGCAGATTATCCGCAAAGAGATCGGGTTTGATAATCTGATCATGACAGATGACATATCAATGCAGGCCCTAAAGGGGAGCATAGCCGTTATCACTCATGATGCTTTGGCAGCCGGGTGCGATGTGGTCTTGTATTGTAATGCTTCGTTGAAAGATCGCGCCGTGGCCGCAGATGCCGCAGGTGAAATGACACACGCCGCGCAATTACGAGCTCAACGCGCATTGGCCGCACGTAAAGTCCCTGACGATATTGACATTCCCGCCGTGACTGCAAGGCTGAGCAAGCTTGTCGGCGAGGATGTGCATGGTTGAAACACTATTCGAAGAAGATCAAAACACCGTAGCCGAAAGGCTGGCCGCCGAAGCGTTGATTGTGGACGTGGATGGGTTCGAAGGTCCTTTGGATCTGTTGCTGACGCTGAGCCGCACCCAAAAGGTCGACTTGCGCAAAATATCGGTACTTCAACTGGCACGGCAATATCTTCTGTTTGTCGAAAAAGCCAAGGCATTGCGGCTTGAGCTTGCTGCTGATTATCTGGTCATGGCCGCTTGGTTGGCGTTTTTGAAATCCCGCTTGTTACTACCCCCTGATCCCGACGAAGAGGGCCCAACCGGTGAGGAACTGGCGGCACACCTAGCGTTTCAGCTTGAGCGATTGCAGGCGATGCGTGACGCGGCGGCGCGGTTGATGGCACGCGACCAGTTGGGGCGAGACTTTTTTGCCCGTGGACAGACCGACGAGGTGCAGCGGACCCGCCGTATAACCTATACCGCGACATTGCTGGACCTCATGCAAGGATATGCCCGCATCCGCACCCGGGACGACTTTCGGCCCTTTGTTATGGACCGTGAAAAGGTATTCACGATGGAGCAAGCCCTGGAACGAATGCGCGGCTTGATCGGCTATGCGGGCGATTGGTCTGACCTGACCAGCTATCTTCCTGATGGGTGGTCAATAGATCCGGTGCAATGGCGCTCTGCCACCGCCTCGACTTTCGCGGCGTCGTTGGAGCTGGCCAAAGAAGGGCATATCGAGATCAGGCAAACCGAGCTGTTTGCGCCTATCCAATTGCGCAAAAGGGAGAAGCGGCGTGGCTGAAGCCTATGATGAACAAGAGGAAAGCCTGTTTGATCCCCCCCCCATGGCTGAACAAGAACGCATGCTGGAAGCCATTTTGTTTGCCACGGCTGAACCGGTGACCCTGCGCGATATTGAACAACGGATGCCCCACGGCTGCGATGCCGGCGAAGCGATGACTCATTTGCGCCGCCGGTACGAGGGGCGTGGTGTCGAGGTGGTGAAAGTCGGAGACGCCTATGCAATGCGCACGGCGGCCGACTTAGGGTACCTCATGCAAAAAGAGACTGTCGAGGTCCGCAAATTGTCGCGCGCGGCCATCGAAACCCTTGCTATCATTGCCTATCATCAGCCTGCTACACGTGCCGAGATCGAAGAAATTCGTGGTGTTTCCGTGTCTCGCGGTACACTGGATCAGTTGCTTGAACTTGACTGGATCCGATTCGGACGCCGGAAGATGACCCCAGGGCGACCCGTTACCTTTGTGGTTACCCAAGCGTTTTTGGCGCATTTTGGGTTGGAAAGCCCACGCGATTTGCCGGGATTGAAAGAACTGCGGTCGGCCGGCTTGCTAGAGAACCGCCCGGCGTTTGGGGTACTGCCCAAACTGGGTATAGAAGAAGAAGAGGAACCCGAGACAACCGAAGGTCAAAGCGAATTGTTCGAGGATTAAATGCGAGGGGCCTGAAAATCGCCGTATTGAGTGCTATATTGAATACAGACAGTAATTTTGACGTGGCAACCGGGGGGCTAAAAAAATGAACCAGATTATCAATATGATTATGCGTCAAGTTATGGGGCGACTGATCAACAAAGGTGTCTCAATAGGTTTTGATCAAGCGTCCAAACTTGGCAAGGGGCGGAAATCTGATGGTAGTCAGGGCGCTGCTGGCACTCATGTAAGTGCCGAGGAAAACGCAGGTCGTGACAAGATGGGGCGCGACCAAGGCAAGCGGGCGCGTGACATGATGAAGAACATGCGTCGACTTAACAAGTTTTAGGGATCGCTATTGCGCGGATAATGTAGTTTCCCGGGTGGCTACTTCTGGCTTTTCACGCGGCCAGACCATACGGCGTCGGCTAGGCTGGCGCGTGGAAATGCTTACTTAGCTTAAGACCTTGCCCCTGATAGTTCGAAGCAATACCTGCGCCGTAAAGCTGCGTAGGTATGTCGGCCATTTTCTCGTATATTAGGCGTCCTACGATCTGCCCATGTTCAAGTACAAATGGGGCTTCATGACAGCGGACTTCCAAAACACCACGCGAACCTGCGCCCCCGGCTGTGGCATGGCCAAAACCGGGGTCGAAGAAGCCTGCGTAATGGACGCGAAATTCTCCCACCATGGCGAGATATGGTGCCATCTCAGCAGCGAATTCGGGTGGTATGGTCACGGCCTCGCGACTTACCAGGATGTAAAACGCCCCAGGGTCCAAGATGATCTGCCCGTTGTCGCTATGGACCTCTTCCCAAAAGTCAGCGGGCGCGTAATGACCGATATTATCAAGGTCGATCACCCCGGTATGGGGTTTAGCTCGGTATCCAACCAAAGTCGTGCCCGGCAGCCTTAAGTCGACCGAAAAGCCCAATCCGTCATCAATGACGGCGTCGCCATCAACCAGCGGCGTTTTGGCGTGCAATGTGCGGAGCGCTGTATCATCAAGTGTCGCGTTGCCGGTAGAAAAGCGGATCTGGTTCAATCGCATACCCGGGCGCACCAGTACGGAAAACGAACGCGGACAGATTTCGGCATAAAGCAGCCCGGTATAGCCTTGGGCAATACGGTCGAATTCAACGCCACCGTCCGTAATGGTGCGGGTCAGCAGGTCCAGCCGCCCGGTCGAGCTTTTGGCATTTGCGACAGCCGAGATATCGTCGGGCAGGGCGAGGCTTTCCATCAACGGCACAACGTAGACGCACCCTTTTTCCAAAACGGCTCCGCTGGTCAAGTCCACGCGGTGCATCTCGAACTCCGTTAGGCGATCAGCGACCTTTGCACCATGTCCAGTCAAAAATGAAGCCCGCACCCGATACGCGACGGTGCCAAGCCGCAAGTCGAGACTGGCTGGTTGTATCTGGGCAGGATCCACCTCGGGGGTGCCGATGACTTGACCAGCACCGATCATATCGTTGATTTGTTGGTTGGGGATCACGCCGCTCATAGCTAGACCTTTCAAATGCAAACACCCGCAACCACAAGGGCGCGGGCGTTTGTTTTATGTCGGTTGGTCGGGCTAGCAGGACTCGAACCTGCGACCTTCCGTCCCCCAGACGGACGCGCTACCAGGCTGCGCCATAGCCCGACATGCAGCGGTTCATACCTGATAATCGCCGGGGCGCAAGGGGGAATTGCCGCAAATTGCATCGGTGGTTTCAGTCTGTCGCTGCGGTGTGATCTGCGGCGGACATTGAATCGCGCAGAGCGGTCAATCGTTCTAACAGCGGGGCGATTTCGCGTGCGCTGTCTGACGATAGGGTTCGGCATTGCAACACAGCGGCAAGCGCGTGTGGTTTGACGGCTATATCAGCTTCGACAGGGATTACCGGGTTTGGGATAACGCGTGGTTTGGGGGATTGCACCGCGCGTTCTTGCTCGGCTGTTGCTTCGTCTTCTTGTTCGAGAGGACCCGAGGCCGCTTGGCTGGGTACGTGATTGTCGTCTGATGCAACGGGCGTGGTCGCGCCGTCGTCGGGCGTATTATCACTGGGCGGAGGCGGGGACTGGGTCATCGGTCGCCGCAAGAAAGTCGGCAGGTCTTCCCGCTGGGTATCAGTCGCTCCTGGCTCAGGCTCATCTTGCACGGATATCTCGGAGGACTGAGCATCGGCATGAGTATCCGGCGGTGTGGTCGCGGTATCAGACGCTGTGGGTGGCGTCTGATTAGACTCTGCAAGCAATTTGGTGACCGCCTGGTCTTCGGGATCTTGAGGCACCGATGTGTCAGGGCTTTTGTGAGCGGCCGCACTGTCGTCGTGCGGCACTGAAGAAACTGGTGGATCACCCTGTTTGGCAGCAGGGTCCATAGGTTTGGGCGGCTGTTGCAGGGCGGGGTCGGTCTTGGCTGGCAAATCGGCCCGCGCAGCTTCAAAGGAAAGCACCACGCTGTCTTGTTCAGCAGGAGTGGGTTCAGCGACAACCATATCAATGGTATCGGCTGGCACGTCGCCGTTCACCATGTTCAGTTCATCGAGGGGCTGGGAAAGCGCTGCAACGTGGCTCATGCCTTCTTCGCGAAGCACCTTTTGAACGCCTTTGATCGTCAACCCGTCGTCATGCAATAATCGTTTGATGCCGCCAAGCAATAGCATATCGGCAGGCCGGTAATACCGACGCCCACCGGCGCGTTTAACCGGCTTTACCTGAGTGAATTTACTTTCCCAAAAGCGCAGGACGTGAGCTTGGATACCAAGCCATTCTGCAACTTCCGAAATCGTTCTAAATGCGTCCGGAGACTTGGGCATCAGGCTATCGCTTGTTCCCGTTTGCGACCCGGTCCTTCATGAGGTGGGACGGGCGAAACGTCAGGACCCGACGCGGGTTGATAGGTACTTCTTCACCGGTTTTGGGATTTCTACCAACCCGAGCAGTTTTATCGCGCACTGAAAACGTACCGAAAGATGAAATTTTAACTTGTTCGCCCTGGACCAAAGCATCGGACATGTATTCAAGCACAGCTTCAACAAGTTGGGCACTTTCATTGCGAGAAAGGCCAACCTCACGAAACACTGCTTCGCTCAGATCCATCCGGGTCAACGTCGTGTCTGCCATTCCATCCCCCATGTATTTTGGGCAGCATAGGCCGCGGCGTTTTCACGTGTCAACAACAATGGGTTGTAAGGTGCTGTTTGCGCGAAGAAAAGCCACTTTACCACCGCAGGACAACGGCACCCCACGCTAAGCCGCCGCCAATCGCTTCGGTAACCAGAAGGTCGCCCTTCTTGATTTGACCGCGCTCTTGGCCCACCGACAGCGCCAGTGGAATTGAGGCGGCAGAGGTATTGCCATGGTCTTGAACTGTGACGACAACCTGCTCGATCGGCAGGTTCAATTTCTTTGCGGTACCTTGAATTATACGGATATTGGCCTGGTGTGGTACGATCCAGTCAATGTCAGAGGATTCGATACCGGCACGTTCCATGGCTGTGGTTGCGGTGGCTGCCAGCTTTTCTACAGCATGGCGAAACACCTGATTGCCTTGCATCCGAACATAACCCGTCGTGCCGGTGCTTACGCCCCCATCGGCAAACAGCAGATCATGCAGGCGGCCATCAGAATTCAAATCAGTCGACAAGATGCCCCGGTCTTTAGATGTGCCTTCACCTTCTTGGGCTTCAAGCAGTAATGCACCAGCACCGTCGCCAAACAACACGCTGGTGGTGCGGTCCGTCCAGTCGATGATCTTGCTGAAAGTTTCAGCACCGATGACCAGAACGCGTTTGACCTGGCCCGAAGCGATCAAGGCATTGGCATTGGCCAAAGCGAATATAAACCCGGCGCAGACCGCCTGTATGTCAAAGGCAAAACCGCGTTCCATGCCAAGCTGTGCCTGGACCATAGTCGCGGCCGAGGGAAAGGTAAGATCAGCAGTGGAGGTCGCTAAAATGATAGCATCGACATCGGCCGCGGTCTTCCCCGCATCCTTGAGAGCCGCCAATGCCGCGGCAGTCGCCATGGTCGAGGTGGTTTCACCGTCGGATACAAAATGGCGTCGTTCGATGCCGGATCTCGATCTGATCCATTCATCATCGGTGTCGATCTTGCCCTCGAATTCGGCATTTTCGACAACACGTTTCGGCAAATAATGTCCGGCACCAATTACAACAGCTCTGATTGTCATTCCGTGGCCTCTTTCATCGGGGAAGCTGCGGCGACGCGGGCTGCCAACCGATCGGTAAATTCACTTTCGGTAAGACGCACCGCCAGCTTGATGGCTGAGGACACGCCCGTTGCGTCGGCAGCACCGTGGGACTTTACCACAGTACCATTCAGCCCCAAAAACACGCCTCCGTTCACCCGACGTGGATCAAAACGCTTACTCACGCGTCGTAGCGATGTATAGGCCAGCACCGAAGCGATGCGTGACCAAATCGAATTCTTGAAAGCCTCGCGCAGACCGTTGCCGATCAATGTTGCGGTACCTTCGCCAGTCTTGATCGCGATATTGCCCGTAAACCCGTCAGTTACAATCACATCAGCAACGTTACCAGCGATATCACCGCCTTCGACGAAACCAACAAAATCGAAACCTGCACCGTCGGCGGCGTCGCGAATCAGCTCATAGGCCTCTTTAAGCTCGGTACGGCCCTTGTGCTCTTCCGTGCCTACATTCAGTAACCCGATCCGCGGACGGTCGATGTCCATTCCGTTGCGGGCATATGACTTGCCCATCAGCGCAAACCGCAGCAGGTCATCGGCATCGGCGCGAACGTCCGCGCCCACATCAAGCAGTACATTGAACCCCTGAGGATTCGTTGACGGGTAAAGCACGGCAATAGCTGGTCGGTTAACTCCGGGAAGCTTTTTCAGACGGATCATCGACAGAGCCATCAGGGCACCGGTATTGCCGCAACTTACAGCAACCGATGCCTCACCGGTACGCACCGATTCGATAGCGGACCACATTGAAGTGTCCTTGCCATTGCGGACCACATTGCTGGGCTTGTCATCCATCGTCACGACGCCTTGGGCATCACGAATGATACAGCGCCCCCGCAATTCCGGGCGCTTGGCGATCAACTGTTCTAAAGTATCAGCCGGGCCGTGCAAAACGAAGGTAATGTCGGGATTCTTGCTCGCAGATTCAGAGCACCCGGCAACAACTATTGCCGGGCCCTGATCCCCCCCCATCGTATCAATTGAAATGAGGGTACGCTGAGCATTCGCGGTAGGCTGATCGGACGTGGCCGTCATCTTATGCGATGCCTCTTATGAACTGCGGTTGACGGGACCAGCTTACGCCGCGTCTTCGTCGAGGTCGATCTCTTCGTTCATAGCGACGACTTCGTTGTCGTCATAGTGACCGCATGCCGCACAAATGTGGTGTGGGCGCTTCAGCTCACCGCAGTTCGGGCATTCGTTAGGATTCGCAGCAGTAAGCGAATCGTGTGCGCGACGGTTATTGCGGCGCGATTTGGAAACTTTATTCTGTTGGACAGCCATGTCTGGTGCCTTTGCCTTCGGGGTCGTTCAGCGGCGTGATGCCAAAGACGACCGTGTTTCAGATCAACTCCCGGTTTGGGCGTGACGTGCGTTTAGGCCGAAGCCTATCCGATGTCCAACCTTAATTGGGGTGAAGGGCGCAAAATACTGTGAAACTTCGCTGATGCAACCCTGTTCTTGCCATAAACGCTTAGCATTTTCAGTCTTCATCATCTTCCAGCTTTTGCCGCAGCCCCGCAAGGCCGGCGAAAGGCCGCGCATCTTCATCTGTCATCGGAATCTCTCCGGGCTTGGTATATACAGCCTGACCCAGTTCAGCACCATTTGCACGGGGATATTCGGGTACCTCAATGGCCAAGGCCTCGACCATGACCGCAGCAGGGTCGATCCATTGGCCAAGTGGCTCAGACCTGTCATCTTCGGGCATCTCGGCTTCGGGTTCATCCGGTTCAACGTAATCTTTTATAAAAAGCCGGGTAACTTTGGCGTCAATCCGGGTCTGTACAGGCTCTAGCGTGACGACACAGGGCTGCACGACGGTAGCGCCTAAACGGGCATCCAACTGCCAATCCGTAGTGCCAAGGGCGGTTATTGTCCCCCCGAAAGCAAGTTTACGCACAGACGTCAGACCGAGCTCTTGTGCGATTGCCCGCAGGAACTCCGCATCCGGACGTAGTGAAAAAGGGGTTTTGGCATTTTGCGACAGCTCTGCTACGCGCAATGCTGTAGGGCTTGGGGGCGTACGAGACATGATGTTATGCTTTCGTTTCTTGAACCATGGGGTCTGCTTGGTGTATGCGGGATAAAAGCCATGATCTCCAAGGGCAAGAGGGCACCAATAATGCGTAACGATCGCCATGCCAAAAAGACACTGCTTATTGTCACCATGCTGAGTGCGGGGCTGGCACTTGGGGCCTGCACGCCACAGTATAAGAACCACGGATATATTCCTCCGCAGGAGGATTTGGACAAGATCGCCGTAGGGCGTGATACGCGCGACACTGTTGCAGAGACTGTCGGCGTACCTGTGTCCGGGGGGCTGTTGACGAACTCTGGATACTACTATGTCCGATCCCGTCACAAAGCGCTTGGTTTCATGGCACCTGTTGAGACCCAACGAGAGGTCGTCGCCGTGAGCTTTGATGCAAATGGTGTGGTAAACAACGTCGAGCGCTTTGGTCTGGAGAGGGGCAAGCTGGTAACACTTGATCGCCGCGTCACCAGCTCTCCGATAAGCGACAAGTCGTTTATACGCCAGCTTTTGGGAAATCTCGGCCGCTTTAACCCGGCGGCATTCGGGGGCTGAGGCGTAAGGATGTTGCCGTCAGGCAGCACAGATAGCTTTGGGATGCTCAAAGGGCATTATCAGGCTGTGGCAGCGACGAACGCTCGGGATATCGAAGCTGCGCAAGCCCTGCGGGCGCTTTGTTTTGGCGTGCAGGGGCGTCTGGATGCCGATGCTTTTGATCAACATAAGCAGCACATACTGATCCGGGATCTCAGGACCGGTCAGTTGGCAAGTTGCTTTCGCGTCGAAGTTCTTACCGGCCCGATGCTGAAGCAGAGCTATGCCGCTCAATTTTATGACCTTGCAAGACTGTCGCGCAATAACGAACCGATGATGGAACTTGGGCGCTTTTGTGTACGTCCGGGCCTCAATGACCCTGATGTAGTTCGGATAGCATGGGCGTCGCTGACGCAATATGTTGAAGCGCATGGAATAAAATTGCTTTTGGGATGCACGTCGTTTGCCGGAACCGATGCGGACCGCTACGGAGATGTCTTTGCGCTGTTGCATGATCGCTATTTGGGGCCGCCCGCGTGGCGACCTGATGTAAAAGCACCCGAGGTTGTGCGGTTCAGCCCGCGTGACCTTGACCGATTCGATCTGAAGTTGGCAATGCAGGCGCTGCCGCCGTTGTTGCGCACTTATCTTATGATGGGCGGATGGGTGAGCGATCATGCGGTTGTCGACCGGCATTTAAAAACACTGCATGTTTTCACCGGCCTCTCGATCAATGCGATTCCCGAAGCGCGTAAGCGGTTGTTACGTGGGTTGATTTGAAGAGATTCTATGCCTTCGGCGAGGATTTTTAACCATTTGGAACAGGGGTCATTGACCCCGACGCGACGTAGCGCTAGCTGGCGTGCATGGCACGCGCACCCCTTTTACAAGTTAACGAGATTTCCCTGACTTTCGGCGGCGATCCCGTATTCGAGAACATGTCCCTTGTGGTTCAGACCGGCGACCGATTGGCGCTGGTGGGCCGGAACGGGTCAGGTAAATCCACATTGATGAAAGTCATGGCGGGACTGGTCGAGGCTGATAACGGCGAGGTCATCGTAGGCCCGGGCGTATCGGTCGGCTATATGGAGCAGGACCCCGACCTGACCGGGTTCGAGACCTTGGGGGATTTTGCGTCGCATGGGCTAGACCCGAGCGAGATGTACAAGGTCGAACGCGCGGGCGAGGGGTTGAAATTCGACCCGGCACGCCCCGTAAGCACGGCAAGCGGCGGAGAGCGTCGGCGCGCCGCGTTGGCGCGTTTGATGGCGTCCGAGCCCGAGTTGATGTTGCTGGACGAACCTACAAACCACTTGGACATCGAAGCAATCCGCTGGCTGGAAGACGAGCTGAAGACCACGCGGGCTGCCTTTGTGATCATCTCTCACGATAGGGCGTTCTTGCGCGAATTGACCCGTGCGACCTTGTGGGTGGACCGCGGTGTGGTGCGCCGTCAGGAAATCGGCTTTGGCGGGTTTGAAGCGTGGCGCGATCAGATGTGGGAAGAAGAAGACATGCAGCGCCACAAGCTGAACCGCAAGATCAAAGCGGAGGCGCGGTGGGCGGTCGAAGGTATCTCGGCGCGGCGTAAACGCAATCAGGGGCGTGTACGGGCGTTGCAGGATCTGCGGGCTGAACGTGCCAGCCAGATTACCCGTCAGGGCACTGCTGCGATGGCATTAGAGGCTGGACCGAAATCAGGCCGTAAGGTGGTTGAGGCCATCGGCATTACCAAGGCCTTTGGTGATAAATCTATCCTGCGTCCCTTTGATATTACCATCCAGCGTGGGGACCGGATTGCGCTTGTCGGGCCAAATGGTGTCGGCAAAACAACTTTGCTGAATATGCTGATTGGAAAAGAACAACCCGACTGTGGCGAAATCAAGCTGGGCACCAACCTTGAGATTGCTCTGTTCGATCAGGCGCGGGCGCAGTTGGACGGTGACATGACCCTGTGGGACAGTCTGACCGGAGATCCTGAAATGCGCGTGTCAGGCAAGGCGGACCAGATTCTGGTACGTGGCATGCCGAAACACGTTGTGGGATACCTCAAGGAATTTTTGTTCGACGAAGGTCAGGCGCGCGCACCGGTGCGATCGTTGTCCGGTGGTGAGAAAGCACGTTTGCTGCTTGCCAAGATCATGGCGCGATCCAGCAACATGCTGGTGCTCGACGAACCGACCAACGATCTGGACGTCGAAACCCTAGACCTGATGCAGGAATTGCTGTCGACTTACGACGGTACTGTACTGCTGGTCAGTCACGATCGTGACTTCCTTGACCGCGTTGCCGCGACGACCATCGCGATGGAGGGCGACGGCAAGGCCACCGTTTATGCAGGCGGTTGGACCGATTATCTGGCGCAACGCCAGCAGGATGACTTTGACCAAAGCGTGATTGCCAAAGCCAAGGCCGGCGCTAAGGGTGAAAAACCCAAGGCGGCAGCGCAGGCAGGGCTGAGCTTTACCGAAAAGCACCGGCTTGAAGCGTTGCCCGCCGAGATCAAGCGTCTAGAAGCTGAAATTGCGAAACTGGAAGAGTTAATGAGCGATCCGGCACTTTATACCGACAATCCGGTGAAGTTCCAGAAGGCAACAGATGCCTTGATCGAGCGGAATGACAAGCTGCAGGATGCAGAGGCCGAATGGTTGATGCTGGAAGAAAAAGCCGAAGGCTAAAGGGGCAGGGCACACCCGCCCCCGTTAGGGTTCTACAGTGGTTAGCCCAGTTGCACGAGCGCGTGGCGCTTCTTGCCTGCGCTAAGCTTGATTGGCGATACCAAGGCGGCTACGTCGATCATTAGCCCTGCGTCGGTCAGGGGTTCGTCGTTATAGCGCGCGCCATTCTCGGTAATCAGCCGCTTGGCCTCTTTGCCCGAACCCGCCAGACCGGATTTCACAATCAGTTGCACAATCGATATGCCGTCGCCCACATCAGCCGCACTTAGCGTCAGGGTTGGTAAATCGTCGCCCACACCGCCTTTTTCAAACACTTCGCGGGCGGTGGCTTCGGCAGTTTTCGCGGCTTCGGCACCATGCAACAAGGTAGTGACTTCGTTGGCAAGGATGATCTTGGCCGCGTTAATCTCGGACCCTTCCAGCGCGCTCAGACGATCACATTCTTCGACAGACAACTCGGTAAATATCTTGAGGAACTTGCCGGTGTCCGCATCGGTCGTGTTGCGCCAGAACTGCCAGAACTCATACGGCGACAGCATGTCGCCGTTCAGCCAGATCGCGCCGCCTTGGGATTTGCCCATTTTGCGGCCATCACTGGTGGTCAGCAACGGCGTCGTCAGGCCGTAGATCTCTTGGTCAAGAACACGACGGGTCAGGTCGATCCCGTTGACGATATTGCCCCATTGATCCGACCCGCCCATCTGCAACAGGCAGCCGTAGCGGCGGTTCAGTTCTAGGAAGTCATAGGCCTGTAGAATCATGTAGTTGAATTCCAGGAACGACAGCGACTGTTCACGGTCGAGCCGGGATTTCACGCTTTCGAATGACAGCATCCGGTTGACGCTGAAATGTCGCCCAATGTCACGCAAGAATTCAAGGTAGTTCAGATTATCGAGCCATTCGGCGTTGTTCAGCATGATCGCGTCATTGTCGCTATCGCCATAGCTTAGGTATTTCTCGAACACCTGCTGCATGCCTGCGATGTTGGCGTCGATAGCTGCATTGTCCAACAGCGGGCGTTCGTCTGACCGAAACGACGGATCGCCGACTTTGGTCGTGCCGCCGCCCATCAGGGTAATCGGCTTGCCACCACATTTTTGCAACCAGCGCAGCACCATGATGTTCATCAAGTGGCCCACGTGTAGGGATTTCGCCGTGGCATCATAGCCGATATAGGCAGGCACGGCCCCCTTCATCAACGCGTCATCAAGACCTTGATAGTCCGTGCAATCGGCAAGAAAGCCGCGTTCCATCATGATGCGGATGAATTCTGATTTGGGGTGGTATGTCATGGTGCTTGCCCTCAGCTTGGGTGGTGGTGCACTCTATAGGTGCTGAGCAGACAAAGGAAAAGGCCATGAATAAGGCCCAAGGTATGACGAACCCTACACGTATCCCCAAAACCGGCCCCCTGCGGGTCGCAGGTGCAATGAGCGGGACGTCGCTGGACGGTGTCGATGTCGCCGTGATTGACACCGATGGGCGCGATATCTTGGGCTTTGGCGCGTCGGGGTATAGGGAATATTCTGACGCAGAACGCGCGATTATTGCGGCGGGTTTCGGAAAATGGGCAGGGGCGGAGGTACAGGCCGCGGCGCAGATCGTCGACGCGGCACATATCGAGGCATTCCAGGCTTACCGTGAAGTCGATTTGATCGGGTTCCACGGGCAAACGCTGGCCCATGCACCGCGCTTACAAGGCACATTGCAGGTTGGCTGCGGTGATGTGCTGGCTGACGCGCTTGGCGTTCCCGTCGTGTGGGACTTTCGCAGCGCCGACGTGCAATTGGGCGGCGAAGGTGCGCCGCTTGCGCCGTTTTTCCATCATGCTTGCGCACGCTATGCCGGATTGACTGCGCCGGTGGTGTTTCTGAATCTCGGAGGGGTGGGAAACCTGACTTGGGTCAACCCGTCGATAGAACGACCGGAGACTGACGGAGCTTTATTGGCGTTTGACACTGGCCCCGCCAACGCTCCGATCAACGACCTTATGCAGGCACGACTGGGGCTTACCTGCGATAAAGACGGCAAGATTGCGTCTGGGGGGGAAGTGGAAACCGGGGCCTTAGAGCTATTTCTTGCTGAACCTTACTTCTCAAGAATGCCTCCTAAATCTCTAGACAGAAACGATTTTTCAGAAATTGTAGCGCTTGTCACCGAACTATCCGACGCCGACGCAGCAGCGACACTGACGGCGATGTGCGCGGCGGGCGTGGCCGAGGCAATGCAGCATTGCCCCCGTTTGCCAGAGCGCGTGTTAGTGACGGGTGGCGGGCGACATAACCCGGTGTTGATGCAAATGTTAGCGGTGAGCCTTGATTGCCCCGTGGCTCCGATCGAAGACATCGGCCTCGACGGTGATATGCTCGAGGCGCAAGCCTTCGGTTATCTGGCAGCGCGTGTGGCGCGTGGGATGCCAACGTCGTGCCCTGGTACGACGGGAGTTAGGGCAGCAGTTGGCGGCGGCACGGTAAGCATGCCGAGCCTATGAACGACCCACGATGGGGATGGCACAAAAAAGCGCGCAATTCCTGCGCGCTTTTTCACTTTGAACGGATGATTAAGGTTTAGCACTTGAGGATTGACCGGCCGGCGTATTGTGCAGTGACACCAAGCGATTCCTCGATGCGCATCAGCTGGTTGTACTTCGCCAACCGGTCAGAACGCGCCAATGAACCAGTTTTAATCTGCCCGCAATTTGTAGCGACGGCGAGGTCAGCAATTGTTGCATCTTCAGTTTCGCCGGACCGGTGGGACATGACGTTGGTATAACCCGCACGATGCGCCATATCTACAGCTTGCAGTGTTTCCGATAGAGTGCCGATCTGGTTTACCTTGACCAACATGGAATTGGCACAACCGCGCTTGATGCCGTCTGCCAAGCGCGTGGGATTGGTCACGAACAAATCGTCCCCGACAAGTTGGATCTTGCTGCCTAGCCGGTCGGTCAACATTTTCCAGCCGTCCCAATCATCTTCGGACATGCCGTCTTCGATCGAGATGATCGGATAGCTATCACACAGCGCCGCTAGGTAGTCGACATTTTCCTCGCTGCTGAGAGTTCTGCCTTCGCCCGACAAAACATAGTTACCGTCTTGGTAGTACTCTGTCGCGGCGCAATCCAGCGCCAGATAGATTTCCTCGCCCGGTTTGTACCCGGCTTTTTCGATTGATTTAAGTATGAAATCAAGAGCATCCCGAGTGGAACTAATGTTTGGTGCGAAGCCGCCTTCGTCGCCGACACCCGTGGCCAGACCGGCCTGAGATAATTCTTTCTTGAGGGTGTGAAACACCTCTGATCCCATCCGTACCGCGTCGGCGATGCTTTCGGCAGATACGGGCATGATCATGAATTCTTGAATATCAATAGGATTATCAGCGTGTTCTCCACCATTGATAATGTTCATCATCGGCACCGGCAACATGCGTGCCGAGGCACCGCCGACATACCGGTAAAGGGGGAGCGAGGAGTAATCAGCGGCGGCTTTGGCAGCGGCAAGCGACACACCCAATATTGCGTTGGCTCCGAGACGCTTTTTGTTCTCGGTCCCGTCCAGTTCGATCATGGTACCGTCGATCTCGATCTGTTCGGTGGCGTCGATGCCTACAAGTGCTTCTGCGATCTCGCCATTTACCGCCGCGCACGCTCCCAATACGCCTCTGCCCATGTAACGGGCTTCGTCGCCATCGCGGCGCTCGACTGCTTCATAAGCCCCGGTTGATGCGCCCGAGGGCACAGCCGCACGGCCCATCGTGCCGTCCTCAAGCGTGACATCAACCTCTACGGTGGGGTTGCCTCTGCTATCAAGTATTTCGCGGGCGTGAATGTCGATTATGGTGCTCATAGGAAAGATCCTTTTGCGGGTGTCGTTTGGACGATGGTTTAGCGTGCGTTCCGATGGTTGAAAAGCGTCAGACGCGTTGCTTGACTTTGCGTTCCCGCCATACCGTATAGATACCCGAGGCTACAATGATGGTTGCGCCAACATAGGTAAGCATATCTGGTTTCTCTTGAAACACTGTGATCCCGACAACCATGGCAAACAACAGGCGTGAATATCGAAACGGAGTGACAAAGCTGATTTCGCCTATCCGCATCGCTGCTACGATTCCGTAATAGGCGACCATGCCAATTGTCAGCGCCGATGCCATGAACACCCATTGCACCCCGGTCATCGCGACGAACGAGGTGCCAGTGCCCAGCATGAACAGCAGGCTCGCGGGTACCAAAGCCAGAAATGCCAGAAACGAAAGCTGGAAGCTCGATGTAGATTTTG
>DRFG01000177.1 GCA_011050655.1 Roseobacter sp. | reverse complement strand
GGTGTTTCGTGCTTGGTTCACTGCTATTTGATGCAGCACCCAAAGCTGGATGGTTCATGTACCCGCCGCTGGCGACGAAAGAGGACGGCATCGGTCCAGATATCTGGTTGCTTGGCCTGTCGTTTATCGAAGTGGCGAGTATCGCCGCAGCCGTGGAGTTGATCGTCGGGGCGTTGAAGTGTCGCCCGCCTGGTATGCGGGTCAACATCATGCCCCTGTATGCTTGGTACGTGATGGTCGTAGGGGGGATGATCCTTTTCGCGTTTCCGCCGCTGATTGCAGGCGATTTCCTGTTTGAACTCGAACGTTCGTTCGATTGGCCGTTCTTTGATCCGACACGCGGCGGCGATCCTATCCTTTGGCAGCATTTGTTCTGGATCTTCGGACACCCAGAAGTGTACATCGTTTTTCTACCCTCTATTGCCATTGCGTCCATGATCGTGCCCACGGTGGCGCGCCGACCTATCGTCGGATATTCGTGGATCGTGCTTTCCGCTGTTGGCACGGGTTTCTTGTCGTTTGGGCTGTGGGTCCACCACATGTTTACAACGGGTTTGCCGCAAATATCATTGGGCTTCTTTTCCGCCGCATCCGAGGCGGTGGTGATACCGACCGGCATCCAGCTTTTCGCCTTTGTCGCAACTTTGATGGTCGGGCGGGTTAAGATGTCTCTGCCGATGCTGTGGATCGCCGGGGCGCTTGCGATCTTCGTCGCGGGCGGGCTGACTGGTGTCATGCTGGCCATTGTGCCGTTCAACTGGCAGGTCCACGACACTTATTTCATCGTGGCACATCTGCATTACACCCTCTTTGGCGGGATGGTCTTCCCGGTACTTGCCGGGGTTTATTATTTTTACCCATTCTTGCGCAAAAAGTTGTTGTCGGAAACGCTAGGGCGTTGGGCATTCTGGCTGATTTTCACCGGCTTCAATGTCACTTTCCTGCCAATGCATCTGACCGGGCTCAAGGGGATGCCGCGCCGCGTGTTCACGTACCCAGAAAGTTCTGGATGGGGCTGGCTGAACCTGATCTCGACAATAGGCGCATTCGTGATCGCGGCGGGGTTTGCTGTGTTCCTTTACGATCTGCTGCGGTCCAAAAAGAACCAGCCCCAGATACCGCGTAATCCTTGGGGGGCGGGCACTCTCGAGTTTTCCCACGAGGTACCAGCCGAGGCATGGGGGGTGCGGTCGGTGCCGTATATTCACAGCCGCTACCCGCTGTGGGATCAACCCCAGCTTACTGAGCGTATGGATGCGGGGCGGTTCTATTTACAGGACGCGCCTGAACATCAGCGAGAAACCATCGTGACTTCCGTAATCGACGGCACGCCGATGTATGTGCAGCGTGTCACCGGCCCGGCATGGATAACCTTGCTAGCGGCATTCTTCACTGGCGGGGCGTTCATTTTTCCGACGTTTCATATTTATACACCCGCTATAATTTCAGGCGCATTCGCTATCGTCTGTGTGCTGTACTGGTTATGGACATCCACGGCGCGGCCCCCCAAGGACGAAATGCGCGAAGCGGGTTTGGGATTGCGCCTGCCGACCTATGCGTCAGGCCCGGATTCCGTTGGATGGTGGGCGATGTGGATCACCATGCTGGGCGATGCCACGGCTTTTGCATCATTGATATTCGGGTTCTTCTTCTACTGGACGGCGCGACCTGACTTTCCACCGGCGGGGGCAGAGCATGCCATCGGGGTCTGGGTGGTCGTCGCTGGCGTGTCGCTTGTCATCGCTTGGGCCACCACGGTCGGTGCCCGAGAGGTAAACTCCCGCGGGTACACCATGCTCGCCCGAACCGCACTGCTGATTGCGCCGATCCTTGCGCTAGGGGGCGCGGGCGCGGCCTATATGGCAGTGCGTCAGATGGATCCAACAAGCCATGTGTATCCGGCAATCATGTGGGCGTTGATGATTTGGTTGGTGGCGCATGTTCTTGCTGGGGTGATCATGCAGGGTTACTGCTTGGCGGGTTCCGCCTGGGGTAAGCTTACGGATAAATACGATGCCGATCTGCGCAATGTGACGCTTTACTGGCACTTCATGGCCCTAAAGGCCGTGACGACCGCAGTTGTATTGGGGCTGGTTCCGGGGTGGTTGTCATGACCGATATCCGGCAGACCAAAAATACATCGGTCTACCCTTCCGAAACTACTAGCGTATGGCGAATTACCTTCGCACCCCTGGTGTGGGCGGTGCATTTCGCGATCTCCTACGGGGCCACGTCCGTGGTCTGCGCGAAAGGCGACGATGTAGGGTCGCTCAGGCTCGGGCTCGGGATTGCAACGGCGGTGGCTCTCGTGGCGATTATCTGGCTGGCATGGAGAGCATGGCAGCATTGGGATGTCGTGCAAGACAGAGATTGGGAGAATGACACAGGTACAAACGAAGATAGGCATCGATTTCTGGGCCACGCGGCTTTCTTGCTGTCGATGATCTCCTTCATTGGTGTTGTTTATGTTTCCTTGCCGCCTCTGTTGATCCAGACCTGCCAATGACTGCCCTAGGATATATCGGTCTGCTGGTTCTTGCAGGGCTTTGGGCGTTACCTATGCAAGGCTGGCTGGCGGCGGATTTTCCGCACCACATGCTGCGGCATATGGGGCTTGTCGCTGTTGTCACGCCGTTGCTGGTTCTCGGGTTTCCACGGCTGGCATCACTGTTCGCGGTTTCGCCACTAGCCGGTACCGTGGTTGAATTCGCGGTCGTCTGGGGCTGGCATATCCCCTATCTCTACGGGTTTGCAAAGATGCATGTTTTAGGGCTCGCTGCGGAACAGGCAAGTTTCCTGCTGGCCGGACTACTGGTCTGGGCAGGGGCCTTTCGTGCGCACCAACCGCTTGCCGGTGCAGGCGGGCTGTTGCTGACTTCGATGCATATGACGCTTTTGGGGGCACTTATTATTCTTGCCCCGCGAGATCTTTACGCCACTTCCTATGGGCGATCAGCTGATTTGGTTGCCCAGCAGTTAGGGGGGCTGCTGATGCTTGGTATCGGTACGCCTGTCTATTTGATCGCCGGTCTGGCGCTGGTCAGGCGGGTGCTTGAACAAGGAAAGGAAGCCGCATGAAGCGGGTTTTGCAAACAATCGTGATCTTGGGCGCGCTGGCGGGCATCGCCGGGGCATCGGTGGTGGGTTTCGGGCTTTATAACGTTTCCGCGCGGCAGGGCCATTGGCCGGGGGTCAAGTGGGTGCTGCATACCACCTACAAGCAGTCGGTGCGCCTGCGTTCACCTGCGGCATCGGAAATCCCCGATGATCTCGCCGACCCAGACAGGGTCGCCTTGGGCGCATTGCATTTTAAAGGCGCATGCAGTTTTTGCCATGCGGTTCCGGGTCAGCTGCAAAGTGCGACCGCCCAATCGCTGAACCCCGGCCCACCCCACGTGGTCGAAGCGGTAAGCAGATGGGAGCCTCAGCATATGTTCTGGATCGTGCGAGAAGGCGTCAAGATGAGCGGTATGCCCTATTGGCCCGCAAGAGATCGCGATGACGAAGTCTGGTCGGTGGTGGCATATCTTGAAGCAGTACGTGATATGACTGCCGAAGACCAAGTGGCGTTGACGGGGGGGGAACCTGGCGCGGCATCGTGCAGCGCATGTCACGGCGAAGAGGGCCGTAGCACCAACAGCTATGTGCCGAGATTGGATATTCTGAAGCCGGATTATATTGGCGAAGCACTTGAACATTATCGCAATGGCACGCGGCGAAGCGGAATAATGCAACAAGTTGCGCTTGGTTTGGATGATGAAACGATTGACCGGGTTGCAAGCAAATTTGGCAAGGACGTCGCGGCAAATCGCGTAAATGCAGCGCGTCAGGATAACGAGACACAAGGGTATATTCTCGCCAATCAAGGCACCAAAGACGTACCAGCCTGTAGTAGCTGTCATGGGCCGAATCGCACTGCTGACGCACCCATTGCCCCTTCGTTGGAGGGCCAGAGCCAGGGCTTTCTGGTCACCCAGTTGAAGTTGTGGCGCGACGGAAAGAGAAACGATGGCAAACGCGCAGAACAGATGCTCAAAGCGGCGCAAGACTTGTCAGACAAAGAAATTAAAATCCTCGCTGAATGGTACGCGGGGCAGTAACGACCATTAGAGGGCTGACAAAGGGGCGTGCGGCCATTTCGCGCCGGGTTATGGCGGGTTCTGGGTCGTAGCACCTAAGCGCAAAGTAGCGCCCGTACCCCATGCTCCATAAAACTCATCGCCAGACGAATTGGATGCCCGGATGTAAGTGTGTTCGATGACACGTACATACGCGTTGCCTGAAATGTTTCCTTTATGCCGATTTCTTTGGCGTGCACGCGCAACCAATTCAGCGCTGCGACGTTCACCCTTGAGCAGTTCAGGGGCGCATAGGGTGAAAAACATAGCCATTATCGGCGGAGGGCCGACAGCCGTATATACGCTGGCTGCGTTGGTCGGATCCAAAACGCCTATTGGTGTCGTGATATTTGAGAAATGTTCTGAAATAGGCAGTGGCATGCCATATAGCAGTGACACCGCGACGCCGAGCATGATGTCCAACATTGCCGGATTTGAAATTCCGCCAGTACTAACACCGCTTCGCGATTGGCTTGCTGATCTAGACCGTAAGAGCCTCGCCGATATGCGCCTAACGGCAGATGATATCGATGCACGGACCTACTATGGCCGTTTGGTTTTAGGGCGCTACTTTCAGGCCCAACTTTCACAGATGGTGTCACGTGCTCGAGGGGCCGGGCATCAGATCGAACTATGCCGGCGCACCGAGGTAACCGATGTTCTCATAAAACGAAACGGAATATCTATTTGCTGGGCCAGCCCGCTGGCTGAGGGCGATGATCTGTTTGACGAAGTGGTCATTGCCACCGGGCACAGTTGGACCCGCCGGCCAAAAGACGACGCCACTGACACCAATCTGGTGCCCCTTTGGCCGATCAAGGACGTCCATGCCATTGCCGGCGACTATATCGGGGTGTTGGGGACGTCGCTGAGCGGTATCGATGCGGTCGTCGCGATAGCAGAGCTTCATGGGGATTTCGTCGAGGATCAGAACGGTATGCGCTGGGCTTTGCGTCCGGGCCACAGTTTGCCGCGCATCGCCATGTTGTCGCGAAAAGGCCTCCTCCCGGAAGCAGATTATTACTATCCATTTCCACTGCCCGAATTGAACTCCCTGACGGAGGACCGTGTTCTCGAGGAAAGTCAGCAGGGACAAGCGGGCTTGTTCGATCGTATTTTTTCATTGTTGATCAAAGATTTGCGCTCTGTGATCGATAACGGTGGCCCTGTTTTACACGACGACATGAGTGTCGATAGTTTCGTCCAGACCTATTTTTTGTCGCGTATGGATACTGATCCATTTGAGTATGCACGCAGTAATCTGGCCGAAGCTCGTGCCGGTCACGCCAATCGTACACCTTGCCCTTGGCGGGTCTCTATACTTAAGGCGCACGAAGTATTCGAGATGGCAGCTCCCTATCTGAACGAAGCCGATCTTGACGTATTGAAGTCGAAGTTAGGTTCGGTATTCGCTGACAATTACTCCAGCGTACCGCACCCTTCGATTGAACGAATGCTGGCGTTGCATGATATGGGCGTACTCGAGGTCATTGCGCTGGGCGATGAGTATAACGTTGAAAACACCAGTCATGGCATAAAGGTTTCAAACGGTGGGTTTAGTCATAATTTTGATGCGTTGATCGATGCGCGCGGCCAGCGCCCGCTGGGGATCAACGAACTGGGGTTCGCGGGCCTCGTGATTGATAAGACCGTCAAAGAGATGGGGCAGGGCGCAGGGGTACACCTCACGCCTCTTGTGCCGACGACGGGCTACATTCAATGCGTGGCGCTACCGATCTTGTTGGCACGACGCCCGTTCGTCCAGGGGCTGGCCAGCTGCGCCAAGCTCGGAGCTGGTGCCGGCCAGTCAATTCTTGAACGGGTGAGCAAAGGTTGAGCATTCGCAGAATGCAGAGTTTTCCACACGAACACGCCGCGGGTATTATGGGACAAGCTTGGAGGGCATTTTCAAACCGGCTAACCTTAGCGTCGGTTATCAAGAATGGTGCTGAAGGGGAGGATTGAACTCCCGACCTCGTCATTACCAATGACGCGCTCTACCACTGAGCTACTCCAGCACTATCGGCGGCTGATTAGACGCATTCGCAATATGGTGCAAGCGTAATCTGGACCATACGGCCCCGCTACGCTAGACAATCGACATGTCAAAGGATACCGCCCCTCAAAAGCCCCCGAAACCCAACACTCTTCGGGAAGACCGACTTAAGGCCGCGCTGAAGGCCAATATGGCCCGGCGCAAGGCACAGGCACGAGCGCGCAAACCAAAAGCGCAGACAGGCAACGGCCAATCCGGCCCAGACAAGGAAGACTGAACGATGGATTCGATTGTGGTCAAAGGCGGCGGCACGCTGTCGGGGCAAATTCCGATTGCCGGGGCTAAAAACGCCTGTCTCACGCTAATGCCTGCGACCCTGCTGTCGGAAGAACCACTGACGTTGACCAACGCGCCGCGCTTATCTGACATTCGCACAATGACAGAGCTACTCCGCTCGCTCGGGGCCGAAGTCACGTCGATGCAGGACGGCCAAGTTCAGGCGATGTCCTGTCATGGCCAGATCAACACCCGCGCCGAATACGATATCGTGCGTAAGATGCGGGCATCGAATCTGGTGTTGGGGCCGTTGCTGGCCCGCGAAGGCCACGCCGAAGTCTCGTTGCCCGGCGGCTGCGCCATTGGGGCCCGCCCGATGGATATCCATACCGATGGCTTGGCGCTTATGGGGGCGGATATCGATCTGCGCGACGGGTATCTGCATGCAAAGGCCAAGGGTGGATCGCTAAAAGGCGCAGTGATCGACTTTCCTTTTGCATCTGTCGGAGCGACTGAAAACATAATGATGGCAGCGACCTTGGCCAAGGGTACGACAGTCATCAATAATGCGGCGCGGGAACCGGAAATTGTGGATCTTGCCACCTGCCTACGGGCAATGGGCGCGCAGATTGACGGTGACGGAACAAGCCGCATCGAAATCCAAGGTGTTGACCGTCTGCACGGTGCCACTCATCGCGTGGTCACGGACCGCATTGAGCTGGGAACGTACATGCTGGCTCCCGCGATGTGCGGGGGCGAAGTTGAGCTTCTGGGGGGCCGGATTGATCTGGTGGCTGCGTTTTGCGAAAAGCTGGACGCCGCCGGTATCGATGTAACCGAAACAGAATTGGGTCTGAAAGTCGCCCGCCGTAATGGGGCGATCAAAGCGGTCAATGTGACCACCGAACCGTTTCCAGGGTTCCCTACGGACCTTCAGGCCCAGATGATGGCGCTGCTGTGCACCGCAGAAGGTACCTCTGTTCTCGAAGAGAAAATCTTTGAGAATCGGTTTATGCATGCGCCTGAACTGATCCGCATGGGGGCCGATATCGAAGTTCACGGTGGTACCGCTACTGTCACGGGAGTGAAAAAGCTCAAAGGTGCGCCGGTAATGGCGACGGATCTTAGGGCTTCTGTCTCATTGATACTGGCGGGGATGGCCGCCGAAGGCGAAACCAAGGTCAGCCGCGTCTACCATTTGGATCGTGGTTATGAGCATGTTGTAGCAAAGCTGCGCGGTGTAGGCGCAAATATCGAACGGATCAAAGAATAATGACTGACGACGCACGGTTTGAAGATGGCCGCGAAGCACCGCTGAACCTGGGTGCCTTGGATATCGATGATCTCAAGGTAGTTTCTTCGCTTACGCAGGATGCGGTATTTCCCGCCACGGAGATGCGCTGGCATCAGAAGGGCGCCCGGTTTGCGTTGTTGCTGAATCGTGTTCGCTGGGAGGATGCCGGGAAAACGCGCCACGCTGCGGAACGTGTGCAATCAATATTGATGTTCAACAATGTGCAGCGGGTTTCCAGCCAAGGCATAGAAAAGGGGGACGCTGATACAATCTTGTCGCTGCTTCAGATCGAGTTTTTGGAAAGCGACACCCCGTCGGGGGATATCTTGCTGACGCTCGCAGGGGATGGGGTGATTCGTCTGTCCGTAGAGGCAATCGAAGTGACGTTGAAAGACGTCACCAAACCTTATGTGGCTCCGTCGCGCAGCTTTCCTTCCCATCCGGACTGATACATCTGTTCTAGGTGATCACACGCCATTGCACGTTACGTCATGTGCGCACTTTCCAACCCATGCTCGGGCCGGTTCGGCGGTCTATCGGCGGCAAAGGAAATCTCATGCCCCAGTTTCTCGATTTTGATCAGGCGGATTTTGAACAGGCGTTCTCGGCTCTTTTATCGGCCAAGCGAGAAGACAGTCCCGATGTGGATGACACGGTCGCCGACATCATTGCTCAGGTGCGCGCAACCGGTGATGCGGCGGTCATCGCACTGACTGCAAAGTTTGACCGGATCACTCTTACTCCACAAACTCTGCGGATCACGAAGGCAGAGGTAGACGCGGCCGTGGCGGAAGTGTCGGTCGAAGATCGGGCCGCGCTAGAGCTGGCGGCCGAACGGATCAGCGCCTATCACCAGCGGCAAGTTCCGGAAGATGCTGAGTGGCAGGACGATGCCGGTGCCACCTTGGGCTGGCGCTGGACCGCAGTGTCGGCCGCCGGACTGTACGTGCCCGGTGGCCTTGCCAGCTATCCGTCGTCTGTGCTGATGAACGCTATCCCTGCAAAGGTCGCTGGTGTTGAACGGCTGGCGATGGTCGTTCCCACCCCTGACGGCATTCTGAACCCGCTAGTGTTGCTGGCGGCACGGATTGCGGGTGTGGACGAAATCTATCGTATCGGTGGGGCACAAGCGGTCGCGGCGCTGGCCTATGGCACTGACACGATCGCTCCGGTTGACAAAATTACCGGCCCAGGCAATGCCTATGTTGCTGCGGCCAAGCGGCGGGTGTTTGGCAAGGTTGGCATCGACATGATCGCGGGTCCATCCGAGATACTAGTGATCGCCGATGCCGATAATGACGCTGATTGGATCGCCCTTGATCTGCTAAGCCAAGCGGAGCATGACGAAAGCGCCCAGTCCATCCTGATCACCACCGACGCGGGTTTCGCGCAGGCTGTGGCTGATGCTGTCACGACCCGATTAGAAACCCTTGAACGTCGCGCGATTGCCGGTGCCAGCTGGCGCGAAAACGGCGCGATCATCGTCGTACCTGACCTTCGGACTGCCGCCACGTTAAGCAACCGCATCGCGCCAGAGCACCTAGAGCTGTGCGTTTCGGATGTCGAAAGCCTCAGCGCGATGATTATCCACGCAGGAGCGATATTTATGGGTCAATGGACACCCGAAGCCATCGGTGACTATGTCGGCGGCCCGAACCATGTTTTGCCGACGGCGCGATCCGCACGGTTTTCTTCCGGGCTTTCGGTTCTCGATTTCATGAAGCGCACAACGCTGGCGCGGATGACCCCCGAAGCGCTGCGCGCCATTGGTCCTTCCGCTGAACGGCTTGCCAGCTCGGAAAGTCTCGAGGCACATGGGTTATCGGTCACGGCCCGTTTGAAAAAGCTGAACGGATGACGCAATGTCACGTCGCATGAAGCCTGATTGATCAACCCTGTTCAGCGGTTTAAGGTCGATGAATTAACAGATGAATTGAGAATCCACATGTCCCGGATTACGCATATCGTGCTTGACGATGCGAACCTTCCTCCTCCCACGCCCGAGATCGAACAAGAACGTAAAGTCGCGATGTTCGATCTGCTGGAAGCTAACGTTTTTTCCATACCGAGCCGTGAAGACAGACCGATACCTCAAGGGCCGTATCATCTGGGCCTGTCGATCCGTGACAAACGGCTGGTTTTCGATGTGAACACTGAGAACGCCGAAAAGGCTGCCGAATTTCACCTGTCACTGGGGCCGTTCCGGCAAGTCGTGAAAGATTATTTTCAGATTTGTGAATCCTATTTCGAAGCAGTCAAGAAATCTGCCCCCGCCCAGATTGAAACCATCGATATGGCCCGGCGTGGGATCCACAATGAAGGATCGCGGGTTCTTCAGGAACGGCTGGAAGGTAAAGCTGAAATCGATTCGGACACGGCGCGACGGTTGTTCACCTTGATATGCGTCCTGCATTACGGCGGATAGATGATAGAGACGCTGCCTCAATCGGTGCTGTTTTGCTGCGATCATAACGCAGTACGGTCACCGATGGCCGAAGGCTTGATGAAGAAGCTTTATGGCACGGGCACCTATGTCCAATCGGTCGGTGTGATGAACGATATGGAAATTGACGGCTTTTCGATCGCAGTCTGTCAGGAGCTGGATGTGGAACTGTCGCGCCACCGTTCTCGTAGCTTTGACGAAATGGAAAACTGGGGTGACGATCTGAGCTCTTTCGATCTGGTTATTGCACTGAGCCCGGCTAGCCAACGTCGCGCTCTTGAGCTGACCCGATATTACCATTTGATTGTGGAATACTGGCCCATCTTGGACCCTACGGGTTTGGGTGAAACCCGCGAGGCCAAGTTGGCCCAATACCGTGCCGCCCGCGATCAGATAAAAGACCGGCTGATTGACCGGTTTGGTGAGCCTACACGACCGCAGATGTAGCGCATGGTTCGTTTAAGTCATGCAAGCGGTTAGGCCCGCCCATCACGCTCGCTGCGGGTTGGGCGGACATCGTATTTTTCAGCTTAGGTGGCAGAACACAGCGTGGCCGAGGTCTGCCCAAATGATTTCCATGCAGCCCAGAACGAATTGTCACTCGAACTGTCAGACTGGCGCGCCTCTTGAAGAATATGGGG
>DRFG01000176.1 GCA_011050655.1 Roseobacter sp. | reverse complement strand
GCACCAAAACGGTTCGGGTTGGTACAGGCCGAAATGGCCAAGACTGCGATGAAGAGTGTGCTCGTTAGAATGCGGTTCATAGGGTGGGCCTTTTTAAAGCTGGCATTTATCGTTGTTTCAAAACTATTAGCATATTGCCTAGGCATTGGGAAATGCCAAGGTATCGCGACCATCACTTCTGTAGCGGTGACCACGACGGGTCGGACCCACCTTCCTGCGTACGTACAGGTTTCAGGTTCCGCCCAGAAATATCGACAGAATACAGCGACGAAATCCCCCCTGCACCTTGGGTTTCACGGGCAAACATAATGACTCGTCCATTGGGTGCCCATGTCGGACCTTCGTCTAGGAACGAAGCCGTCAGCAACCGTTCTTCCGAACCGTCCAGACGCATCACGCCGATGTGGAAACGCCCCTTGTTTTGCTTGGTGAACGCGACCAGATCGCCGCGTGGTGACCATACCGGTGTCCCGTATCTTCCCTCGCCAAAGGAAATGCGTGTCGCCTCTCCGCCATTGGCGGGCATGACATACAACTGCTGCGAGCCGGAGCGGTCGCTTTCAAAGACAATCTGGCTACCATCGGGCGAATAGCTGGGGGCGGTTTCAATCGACGGCGTGTTGGTGAGGCGTATAGATTGCCCTGTGGCGATATCCATGACGAAGATATCAGTGTTGCCACCCTGTGTAAGAGAATAGGCAATCGTGTTTCCCGTAGGAGAGAAACGCGGAGCAAAGCTCATCGTGCCTTCGGCACTTTCCAGCCCGCGGCGCTGAACCGAACCAATATCTAGGACGTAAATACGAGGGAACCCGCTTTCGTAACTTGTGTACAGGATACGGTCACCGGAAGGGGAGAAGCGCGGTGCCAGCACGATCGAAGAGCTATCGGTAAGGTACTGCACGTTGGCACCGTCGTAATCCATCACTGCCAGGCGTTTCTGGCGACCATCCTTGGGACCGGTCTCCGAAACATATACGACGCGGCTGTCAAAATACCCCCCCTCACCGGTGATCCGAGAATAGACAGCATCCGCGACCTTGTGTGCCATACGACGCCAGCCATCAACTGTTCCCGCGAATTGCAGACCCGAGCCTAGTTCGGCACCAGAGAATACATCGTAAAGGCGGAATTTCACATTCATTGTATTACCCGATACGCTCACGGCACCGGTGATCAAAGCTTGGGCATTAATTGCTTTCCAATCGGCGTATTGCACCGGCGCATTAAAATCGCTCACCGTTGAAATGAATGCACTGGCGGGAATTTCGCGAAACAGGCCCGAGCCGACAAGATCTTCAGATACGACCCGTGCCAGATCGACGGCCATCTGGCCCGCATCACCGCTTTCTGGTTGGAAACTAGGCACAGCAAATGGCAACGGTTCGATCACGCCCTCGGTGATCTCGATCCGCAACGGTCCTTGCTGCGCCTGCGCCGTCGTGGCCAACACGCCAAAAAGCGCCAACCATATGCTCAAGACTCGTACAATCATTTGATGCGCATCCTTTCAGGATTAAAAGTCATCTCAATATTCTGCCATTGGCCAAATTTATCTACAGGAAGCTGATATCCACGCGCTCCACAGCGGATAATCGCCCGCCTTGCTGCTTCGAACGCTTGGCCCGCGGCGGCTTGCGTCCCCCCCGAGCTGCTGGTCATAGTAATCGAATTGGTTTGGGGTGTCCCATCCTGGTTCATTGCCACACTGACAACAACAGTAGTGCGCAAAGCCTCGGAGGAAAGAGAACCGACATTCCAACATGACGAAACCGCAACCCGCAGCGCTTCTTTCTCTCCTGCCGATAGCGGCGGACCAGACGGAGTTGCCGGGGCAGTTACCGGCGCATCAGAGGTGCCCAAAGCTTCGGCCAATGCGGCGGCTACCGCATCCTTGTCAGTCGTTGGTGCCGGCGCGGGCTTCGGTTTGGGGGTATCAGGTTTGGGGGTATCAGGCTTAGGCGCTTCAGGCTTAGCGGGCGCGGGTTTGGCCGGGGTTGGTTTTGGCGTATCGGCGGCCTTTTCCACCACCTGCGGCGCAGGAGGAGTAGGCCGCCGAGCAGGTGGCCGCGGCGATTGATCGGGTGCCGCCTTAGGGGCTTGTGTCGCCTCAGTGACAATCTGCGTAGTCGCCTCTTCGGGTGCAGTGGCCTCTTTTGCCTCTTCGACAATTTTTTCGGCTGCCGCGTCGGGCGTAGTCGCCTCTTGTTCGACGACGTCTGGGCGGGCAGCAGGATCTGGTGCCGCGACTGCCTCGGGGGCGACGCGTTCGACTGGGCGCGGAACGGCGACGGGGGCCTTCTCTGGGACAAGCACCGCGACTTCGGCTGGCGGCTCCGGCGATTCAGGTGCTTGCTTGCTGATATCCTTTGACGGGGGCGGCGGGGCGGGTTCTGCTACCTCAGGTACCGGGTCGGGTGGTGAGGCTTCTGCCTGTAGTGGTGCGGGCTGCTCGATGGCTTGATCAGCAGGTGCTGCGACTTCAGGGGGTAGCGCTGATGTTTCTGGCGCTATAGGTTGGTCAACCTCGGAGCTTTGCTCAGGTGCCTGAGCCGAAGCCACCATCGCGTCAAATTCAGCCGCGGAGATCACTGATACCTCTTGCATCTTGAACGGTTCGGAACGGGACGTGAAAATATTCCCCAGCAAAAGCCAGGCAATAAGCCCCAGATGGCCTGCGCCAGAAATGTAATGCCCGGTGTGCATATTACCCGCCCGATGCGCCAGTGCCATCCAGCTTGGGG
>DRFG01000175.1 GCA_011050655.1 Roseobacter sp. | reverse complement strand
GTTCACATCCATGAACCTCGCATAGCGACCGAGACCGCTGAATGTGCCGTCGAATTTCGGTGGGACTTGAATCTTTCATGCGTAATTGAACCAACTTAATCCCAAGCGGTACAAGGCGCTCAATCCAGTCGGCACTCTCAAAAATCGGGTAGAAGCGATCTGACATCATTTCAAAAATGCCTTGCCGATCACGGGGGTCGAGGGTGTCGCCATATCGCGGGGACACATCGGGCCAGCCGCTGCAGCCAGATGGCCTGCTTGGATCGCAGTGGCAAAGGCCAGTGCCATCGCCGCAGGGTCACCGGCTTTGGCCACCGCTGTGTTCAGCAAAACCGCGTCAAACCCTAACTCCATAGCCTGCGCGGCATGCGACGGAAGTCCAAGCCCGGCATCTATAACCAAGGTGATATCAGGAAAATGAGCACGCATTGTCCGCAAGCCGAATAAATTATTCAGTCCTAGTCCCGAACCGATAGGGGCCCCCCAGGGCATCAAGACTTCGCAGCCGGCATGGAGCAACTTATCTGCCACCACTAAATCTTCTGTTGTGTACGGAAATACCTGAAACCCGTCTTCGCTCAAGATTCGTGCGGCTTCCACAAGCCCAAAGACATCTGGCTGAAGCGTGTCTTCTTCCCCTATAACCTCAAGCTTAATCCATTTGGTGTTAAAGACTTCTCGCGCCATGTGGGCAGTGGTGACAGCCTCTTTTACAGTGTGACACCCCGCAGTGTTCGGCAGCAAATGCACACCGAGGTCGCGGATCAGATGCCAAAAATCTTGCCCGGCACGGTCCCGGCCGCTTTCGCGACGCAGTGACACCGTGGCGACGCTGGCAGCACTCCGTTTGAATGCGTCGGCCAATACATGCGGAGACGGGTACTGCGCGGTTCCCAACATAAGCATGCAATCAAGGGTAGTCCCGTAAAAGTCACGCATGGCGTTACCCTCCCTGCATTGGGGCGAGTATCTCGACACTGTCGCCGTCGCTAAGAAGATAAGCGCCGCGGAAGTTTGCAGGCACAAACGCACCGTTTACCGCAGTAGCGACTTTCGCATCGCCCAACCCTTGGGTGGTAAGCAATGCTTCAAGTGTACCGACCTGCACATCCATCGATGCACCGTTAAGCAGGAGTTTCATCCATCACCTCGGGAGTTATGCCGTCATAAATGAGACTTGTTACCATGCGCGCCATGGCAGGGGCCAAGAGAAAACCATGTCTGAACAGACCGTTAGAGCTTATCAAATTTCCATCGCGTCGAATGCGTGGAAGATTGTCAGGGAAGGCTGGGCGACAGTCGACGCCAATCTCGAGCACTTGAGCTTCACCAAATGCGGGGTTAAGGGCATAGGCCGCACTTAACAATTCCAGCACCGAGCGGACCGATATATGCGCTGCTGAACTGCTTTCGATCATGGTGGCACCTAGCATGAAAATGCCATTCCCCCGCGGCACTATATAAAGCGGAACGCGCGGATGAAGCATGCGCACGGGTCGGTTCAAGGTTACTTCAGGACACGAAAGAACCAGCATTTCTCCCTTTACACCGCGAAGATCCTTATGGGTGTCACGCGCCTGCAAGCCACGGCAATCAACAGTAATCCCACGCTGTGCATAGTCATTTGGGTCGGCGTCCTCTTGAAGGAATTGCGCTCCATCTCTCATTAGACCCGCCCGAAGTTGCGCCAGTGCAGCACGCGGAGCCAGATGGGCTTCTGCTTCAAAATACAGGCCACTTTCGAAACGATCCGCAAGGTCAGGCTCAAGCGTGGCGATCTGCGTCCCGTTCACTTTTACATATCCCTGCGTGCGTCCTGCAAAATGGGCAAGTTCAGCCCGGTCACGTGTCGGGCTCAACACCAGTGAACCGCACCGGCAGGTTGCTTGGGTATTTGCTGCCCACCAGTCAGCAGCTTCAAGGCCCAACCTTACCACCAAGGGATCAGCATTGGTGCCTTCGCAAAATGGTGCCAGCATACCGCCAGCCCACCATGAACAAGATCGAGGACCAAGCTCGGCATCGCGATCAACCACCGTTACACTGGCACCACGATCCGTCAGGCCTCGCGCCACACAAAGGCCACTCACCCCGGCCCCGATAATCGTAATCTCGGTCATGCCCATTGCCCGTGAAAATGATGCACTGGCCCGTGACCCTGACCGACTAAAAGCTGGTCAGCAGCAACAATCGCTGTATGCAAATAGGTATGCGCAAATTCTACGGCACGGGCTAAACCCTGACCTTTGGCCAGTTGCGCCGTGATCGCAGCAGAATAGGTGCACCCTGTCCCGTGTGTATTGCGAGTATCGACACGGGGGGCCTCAAACGTGTGGATACTACCATCGGCTTGGACTAGAATATCGGTGCATATATCCCCGGTTGCGTGCCCACCCTTTATCAATACAGCTTGCGGCCCCATCGACAGCAATTGTTGCCCTTGCGCCACCATCTCACGCGGGGTTTTGGCCTCACTCTTTTTCAACAGTCGCGCAGCTTCGGGCAGGTTGGGGGTAAGCAGGCAAGCACGAGGTAGCAACTGACCGATAACGGCATCGATGGCGGCGTCTTGTAAAAGCACATCGCCAGATTTTGAGACCATCACCGGATCAATAACCAAAGGCCCGGTAAACTGCGCCAATTGGTAAGCGACAGCCGTGATGATCGCCGAAGAAAACAGCATGCCCAGCTTGATTGCATCGACATGAATATCTGACAAAACCGCAGATATCTGGGCCGAAACGATATCTGCGGGCAATTCATGTACTGCCGTGACGGCGACGGTATTTTGCGCAGTAACAGCTGTGATTACGCTCGCACCGTAAACGCCGATTGCCGACATTGCCTTTAGATCGGCTTGGATACCGGCACCGCCGCCACTGTCAGAACCGGCAATCGTGAGAGCTATGGGTTTCTTCATCTTCTGGTGCGCAGTTCTTGCCAAAGGGCGCACAAACGAGAGAAAACGAGCGGGTGTGGTCTTTACACAACCTATCCGTTCCCTACGCCGGTATTGCCCGGATCAGGTTCGACGGGTCGGCGCATGCACCTCTCAGCCCAACTGGGCACCCCGACGGATAATTTAAAAGCTGCTTTATCCCGAGAGGGGACTAAGCGAATTGTCTAGGTAAGAATTAGGCCAGATAGATTTCGAGTTCAATGATTAACTTAAGATGGTTTGTTAAATGCTGCCGCGCCATATCATACAAATGGGCACTCACTAGTACCAAACACAAAGCATCAATCGGCGTTCACTAGAACTTAACCGACATCTAGTTTCAGAGAGGAACAGGCCCGCAAAGGTCCCTGCGAGGCAAACTCGTTTTCTCTGTGTTAAAACAGATCACATATTTCCGACCTCGGATGAAAGAAGGATGGCACCGATTATTACGGGTCAATCGGTACCATTTCTGGCGTAAAAACTGTCAGATCAACACTTACTTGCCTAGATTTTGCGCATCTACCCACGTCCCAGCACAATGCGAGTAGTTACAAGGTGCCGTTTGTCCGCTGCGCCTTGTGAAGGCTCTGCCTTCGTAAATAATTTAACGCAGCATCAAAATAGAAGGAAATTATATGCACCGATATGTACAAGCATCCGCACTGGCGATCAGCGTTGCAATGCCCACGCTAGTGACTGCCCAAGACGTGAGCGTCTCAGCAGGTGCCACACTGACAAGTCGCTATCTTTTTAACGGTCTTGAACAAAGCACTGGTGCTGCGATTCAACCCTGGTTGGAAGCGGAATATCAGGGTTTTTATGCCGGGGTTTGGGCGTCTAATACAGCTAGGTCCATTGTTGGTAGTGCTGCCGAAGTGGACCTATATTTAGGATACCGCAACGCAGTTGGCCAGTTCAGCTATGATCTTGGATACACCCGTTACTACTACCGTAATCCGAACGTTGACTGCTGCGGCGAAGTAATTCTTTCCCTCGGATATGCCCCTACAGAGCCCCTAGGGCTAGGTCTGCGTTTTGCGCATGACCCAGTCGCCGACTATGTGAATACAAGTGTTTCAGTCGACTATGCCATAAACGACAAGCTCGGCATTTGGACAAATTACGGCGCTATTAGTAACGGGGGGCACGACTATTGGAAAGTGGGAGGAAGTTATACCATTTCCGAAAACTTCGGCATTGATCTGGGTTGGCAGGATACAAACATCACTGACGGGCAGATAGTGGTTTCGCTTAACACGTCCTTCAGTTTACGTTGATGCAAGTTTCATGAGCTGTGCGGCCTGCGACCAATTTCACAGGCCGCACGTAAATAGATAAGTATGTGACCCAAACATGGAGCGGCCTGTTTCGCTTCTCGTATGGTTAAGCACATGTGAGCGCGTGGTGTTGATCTCGTGGTTGCGTTACTCTGTATTACGCCGGAGTTTTGCCATCATTGATTCTGACCTTAACTGGTGCCGAGTTTTTTGACGCGGATTGTGTCTGATAATAGCGATTATGTAACTAAACGCGTTATATATTGAGTAATTTTTTTGATATTATCGTTGAGAGATACGGTTTATTAATGAACTTATTAGGATTGGCGGTGACCTACTCTCCCACGT